>JAZLJV010000089.1:0-11092 GCA_045618025.1 Clostridia bacterium | reverse complement strand
TTTTTTGCTCCGCAATGTATAGGAGCAATTTTTTTTGCAACCCACTTACAAGCAGGACGGTACGTGTCTTGCCCTTAAGCGATACTACCGCCTCGCCTTTTTGCACCGCTTCCACCGTAATAAATTCCAATTCGCTTACACGTATGCCTGTTCCGCATATTGTTTGCAGAACAAGATTCAGCCGTTCGTTTCTCTTTTTTTGTGCCGTTTTGCACAGACGTTCGTATTCCTGTTTGGTAAGTTCACGGTTTTCATTGCAGTAAACTTCCCTTTGCAAACGCAAAGCTTTCACCTTCAAATCATTCCGACCGATAAACGTAAAAAAGCTGTTGAGTGATGCCAACATACTGTTAATGCTACGCACCTTATAACCATTGGCTATGAGGTGCTGTTTGTACGCAATAACAACGTCTTTTGTTACCTCATTTTCGTCGTTCCAAGCACAAAACGACCATACGTCACGCATGTATTTTTCAACGGTGTTCCTGCTTCGCTCCTCGTCACCAAGATATTTTCCAAACGCAACTACTTGTTCTTTTGTAATAATTCTTTTGTTCATTTTTCGCCCTCCCAATTCTTTTGTATTTATTGTACACTAACGCAACGCAAAAGAGCGACTTATTGCAGAGAAAAATAACAAAAGAAAGCTAAAAAAATGCATACTGTGCAACAAACTCTGAAAGATTTTGCGAAAGAACATCGCTTGTATACAAACGGTAAAGCATCAAACCAACAGCAACAGCTGTAAACATAAAAACAAAATTTACGTAAATAAAAAACTTCCTTCACGGCGGTATTGCAGTGAAGGAAGTGCAAAAAACTAAATTGTACATATAAGTAAAACCTTTTTCGTCAAACATTTGACATGCCCTCCAAAAAACAAAAAACCTAATACAAACGCAAAGTTCATTTTAGACTTGTAATGGTTGCATGGCAGAATTTGCAAGAAACAAAGCGACGGAATAGTGAACCGAGCAAACGTCACGTTATTTCAATATCACTCCTTCGGAGCAATAAAAAACCTAATACAAACACAAGGTTCGTATTAGGTTACGATTGGCGGAGAAGGAGGGATTTGAACCCTCGCTACGATTCACTCGTACTACTCCCTTAGCAGGGGAGCCCCTTCGGCCTCTTGGGTACTTCTCCAAACCGATTAAAAACAATGCTATTCAATTCAGCCTTTGCATTGTACCACAAAACTGCACAATAGTAAAGCGGTTTTGCAAATTATTCGCAAGTTTTTGTAAAATTACCGTTTCGCAAGCAATCAAGTAGTCAAATGCAACAGCCGTGCACTACGTTTTGAAAGTAAAAAGCTTTTTGAAAAAACTTATATTAAAACAAAAAACAGATTTTAGCTTTGCGTTATTTTCCCAAAATGCAACAATACTTACAGCACGGCTACGCTTTATCAAGGCGTGGCTATTTTTCTATCAATTCGCCATGCACTTTCACTCGTCCCGCATCCGGGCAAAAAGCATCAAAACATTTTGATTTTTTATTGCCGTAGTCCAATGTTCCGCCGTTTTTTAACACATAAACATAGGGATATATTATGTTCCACAGTTCATGACAAATAGGTGGGCATAAATCATCAACAACAAACGTATCGCCTGCCGTTAAATATTTGCATCTGCAACTACTTTGTGTTATTGTTATTTTTACTTTACTCATTTTATCTATCCTCCAGACACGGTTACACACATATTGCTACCTGCTTTGTTTGACAAACAATGCCAACAGCAACAAATAACCGCAAAAACTTACATTGCCAAAATATCTTTTATCACTTCACCGGCAAGTATCAGCCCTGCAACGCCCGGTACATACGGCATACTGCCCACTGTGTGGTCTTCGGTTTTTAGCGGTTCTTCGGTAGAATACACCACTTTAAGACGGGTTATGCCACGTTTTTTAAGCTCGTGACGCATAGTGCGGGCAAGCGGACAAACGGATGTTTCAAAAATGTCTCCTACTTTAAAAGCAGTCGCATTTGTTTTGTTGCCCGTACCCATACTGCTTACCAGCGGTGTGTTGCTTTTTGTACAAAGTTCTGCCAAAAGCAGTTTGCTTTTTACGCTGTCTATGGCATCAACAACGTAGTCATAGTTAGAAAAATCAAACAACTCTGCTGTTGTTTCGTCAAAAAAACACTTAATGGCAGTAAAAGTGCCGTCAGGGTTAATATCTTTGCAACGAAGTGCCACCACGTCCGCCTTGTACTTGCCAACGGTAGAGTGCAACGCACATAACTGACGGTTAAGGTTACTTTCCGTCACCACATCGTTATCTACCAAATACAACGTGCCAATGCCACTACGTGCAAGTGCCTCGGCAACGTAACTGCCCACTCCGCCTAATCCAAAAACGGCGACACGTGCATTATTAAACCTTTGTATTGCTTGCTCACCGACAAGCATTTGTGTGCGTAAAAATTGCTTCATGTTAAAATTGTACCACCGCCAAAACAAAAAGTCAACCGTTGCATTTACAGTGACTTGTTGCACATACTATTTGCAAACAAAATACTATAAAGCGAGGGGGAAACACGTGAAAAACGCCATTTTGTTTAACACAGACAGCGGTAACGCCTGTAAAATAAACGCACAAAAAATAAACGACGTGTTGTTCGGCGGAAAGGCCGACGTGTTGTCTTTTGACGACAAAACAGTGGCAACGCTTGGTAACGCATACGATAAAATAGTTGTGTGTGGCGGAGACGGTACGCTAAGCACTGCGGTAAACAACTACGGCGAACGACAAATGTTTTACGTGCCTTGCGGTACTCTTAACGAGGCAAGCAAACAAAATATAATAACAACGGTAGGAACGGCAAATGACAAACGCTACGTATATGTATGCGCCTGCGGAAGCTTTTGCGAAACAGGTTACACCGCAACTACAAAAAACAAACAAAAACTAAAGGCATTTGCTTATTTGCCGGAAGTATTAAAAAACTACAAAATACACTGTATTTGTGCAGACGTGTCATCAAAAAACATAAAACTGAGCGGAAATTTTACACTACTTATGTTTTTGCGTTCCAAACAATGTTTTGGGTTTCGCTTTAACAAAAACTACAACGGCAAAACCACACTTGTAGCGGTAAAAACGCCAAAATACAAAAATTTATGTGGTAAAATTGCATTGTTTTTTCCGCTTTTCCGCATATTTTTTGTAGGAATAACCAAACCGACAGTGCGCAAAAACTGGTGCGTATTACCAATAGATAGCGCTACGGTAACACTGGCAGACAAACAAAATTTTTGTTTTGACGGTGAAAAAGTTGTTTTGCAAGGGCAGGTGCAAATTGGCGAACACTGCCTCAAGTACCCGATAAAAGTTCAAAACGCCGGTCAATTTCGCAAAAAACGCAAACAAAAACCCACTGCATCTTAAGCAGTGGGTCGTATTTTACAAAACTATTGTTGTTTTTCCCGCATAAGCACGTTGCATTTGGTAGGATACGGGCTGTCACTGGTAATTATCAGGTCGCCAAAGCCGTCACAAACAATTTTGCCGGAACGTGGATTTTTGATGCTATCTACACTGCCGGTAATTGTTGCGTGCACGTCACTGTTTTCAAATGCAAGGTCGCAGTTTTCCATAGTGCAGTTTACAAGGTGAAGTTTTTTGCAGTAGCACAGCGGTTGAGTGCCCTTTATGTGGCAGTTTACCAGCGTTAAGCCATTGCTGTACCAACCAAGATATTCCCCCTCCAAAGTGCTGTTGTAAACAGTTACGTTTTTGCTGTGCCAGAATGCATCCTTTGTCTTTAGCTCACTACTGTAAATTTCTACATTTTTGGTATACTGAAAACTGTATTTGCCATCCAAAGTAAGGTAAAAAATTTCCATTCCTTGCGTGTTCATAAACGGATATTCGCTTTTTACCGTGCAATCGGTTAATGCAATGTTTTTGCAATGCCAACCGAACTCTTGTGAAACCACGTCACAACCTTGTAACCAAACGTTGTTGCACTCACGCAAGGCCTTTATGCCGTGCAGTTTGCTGTCCAACACAAACAAATCCCTATCGTACCACATTGCGGCACGGCAAGACTCCGTCATGGTAATGTTTTCAATACTTGCGTGTGTGGTATGCCAAAACGGGTAGCGCAACGCAAAATAACTGTTTGTCACGTTAACGTTCGTGCACTCCTTAAGTGCGCTTTCGCCGTCTTCTTCACCCTCAAAACGACAATTGTTCACTTCAACGTAGTTACTGCCGTAAAGTGCCCGCTCTTCGCCGAAGGTACTGCCTTCAATTTTTATCCAATTTTTTTGTTTTTTCATTACTTTTCAGCCTTGTTCAACTACTTTTTTGCAGTAATAAATGCTTTGTAAGCAAGATATGCTTCGTAAACGTCTGCCTTGGAAACAATTTCCATAGGTGCGTGCATGTTCAAAACGGCTACACCTGCATCTACCACATTCATATTAAGGTTGCCCAAAATATACGCAATTGTACCGCCACCGCCTTGATCAACTTTGCCAAGTTCGGCCGTTTGATAGTACACGTTGGCATCTTCCATTGCACGTCTTACAAAAGCAAAGTACTCCGGATTGGCGTCGTTGGAACCGCTTTTACCACGTGAACCGGTAAATTTGTTGAACACAATACCGTTGCCGAGATATGCAGAGTTTTTGCTGTCGGCAACCTCAGTAAACAACGGATCGTAGCCCGCACTTACGTCAGAAGAAAGCATGTAACAGTTTTCCAATGCGTGACGAAGTTCCAAAATGCTTGTTTTGCCTTCCTTAGCTAAAAGTTCGGCAATGGTGTTTTCAAAAAACAACGATTGCGCGCCCGTTGCGCCTACACTGCCTATTTCTTCCTTATCTACAAGTACACAGCAGGTTGTGTATTCGCATTCGCCCTGGTCAAGCACAGCACGGAAAGACGTATAAGCACAAACACGGTCATCGTGGCCGTAGCCGGCAATCATACTGCGGTCCAAACCGTATTCACGTGCTTTACCCGCAGGAACCACTTCTATTTCGGCAGACAAAAAATCCTCTTCTTCCATACCGTACTTTTGTTGAAGTATTTTGAGTACGTTTGCTTTTACTGCATCTTTTTCTTCGCCGTCAAGTGGAATGGAACCCACGGTAACATCCAAATTTTCCCCTTCAATTACCTTTGAAGCGGTTTTTTGCAGTTGATCTGCGGAAAGGTGAATAAGCAAGTCGCTTATGCCTACTACAGGGTCATCGTCATTTTCACCGATATTTATGCTTACTGTAGTGCCGTCCTTTTTGCATACCACACCGTGCAGTGCCAACGGCACCGTTACCCATTGGTATTTTTTTACACCGCCGTAGTAGTGCGTATCCAAAAGAGCATAACCGCTTGCCTCATACAACGGATTTTGTTTTACGTCCAAACGAGGCGAATCTATATGTGCGCCCAAAATACGTACACCGTCTTCCACACTTTGTTTGCCGATAACGTACATTACAAGGTTTTTGTTTTTGTTTACAAAGTAAACTTTGTCGCCTGCTTTTAACGTCTGATATTCGCAAATCATCTTAAAACCTGCCTCACGAGCGGTTTTTACACAGTAGTCAACTGCAAGTCTTTCGGTTTTTGCATAGGACAAAAAGTCAATATACTCCTTGCCAAACTTGTCCATTGCCTGCTTTTTTTGTTCGGAAATTTCCTTCCATATGTTTTTAGCGTACATAGTTTTTCTCCTTTACGCAAATTGCGATTGCTTTAGTAATTAAATTATAACAAATGACGGCATTTTCGGCAACTTTTTTGACAGCAAAAAGCACCAAAATATATTTGGCGCTTAAAACGTTGTTATTCTGTTTGGTGCAAACGGTATTCGCCCTGCGAAAACAATTTGGAAAACCCGATTGACGCATACAACTTGTTGGAATACGGGTTAGTTTTATCCACATTAAGCGTAGCAACTTTACCGCTTGCGATAATATTGTTTTTTAACGTGTTAACAACTTTGCGTGCATAACCACGGTTGCGGTACTCCGGCCGTGTGTAAACGGCCGTTATGTGCATAGAATCCGTAAGGCCGTTACTTGCCATTGCCATAGAGACAATTTTGCCGTCAATGCGGTAAATAAGATAGCAATCAAGATATTTGCGCACACCTTCTACCTTGGGAACATCCAACAGTCCGCAATCCTTTACAAAGCACTGCAAGCACTCAAATATTTCGTCAATATCGTCTTGTGTAGGAACGGACACTTCACTGCAGGACGGTTCTGTTACTTCTGTTGCCTGCATGTAGTCCATTGCCAATGCTTCATAGTAGTTTTTGCCATAATCCGCAAGAATTTTTATTGCCTGTTCACACGTGTCTTCGGAACCGAGAATATTTTCATAACAACAACCGGCATTGTTAAGTGCATCAAAAAGTTCCTTGCTAAGTATCCCGTCACCAAAAAGAAGAAGATTGTACGGCTCTTTTTTTAGTGCAACAAGACGGTTTTGACCATTTGTAACAGCTATTGCGTAGTTGTTTGTGTCAACATTTTTCAGTAGGCCGGCATCCATTGTAAAAAACATTGCCAAATGCCTGTTTGTGCTCAAAAAGCTGTCGTTTTCAGTAAGAAATTCCTTGCCGGTATTGTAAAACTTTATCATTTTTATTGTCCCCTTGTTAATGACAAATTGTTGCAAAACCGTCAAGAAGTTGTGAAACATCGTTACACGTGGTGGCAAAACTTGTTACAATGCGTACCACTTTTTTGGCGCCGAGGTCCGTCCAAAGTTCCAAACCGAACTGTTGCATAAGTTGTTTTGCTTCGTCGGCGGATACTTCAACAAATATCTGATTGGTGGTAGAACCTCCCACAAGTGAAATGCCCTGCTTTTGCAAACCTTCACGAACAAGTTTTGCTGTTTTGTTGGCATTTTGTGCCAAAGCAAAATACAAACCGTCCGTAAACAATGTTTCAAACTGAATGCCCAGTGCAAAACCTTTTGCCAGCATTGCACCACGGTTTTTGATATGATATCTGAAATCCGCACACGTGTCGGCATTTTTTATAACAACAGCCTCTCCGAACAGCGCACCGTTTTTTGTTCCGCCAACGTAAAATACATCTGCAATTTGTGGAATAAACTCTGCGTTGTAGTCACAGTTTTCCGCCGTAAGCGCAACGCCAAGCCTTGCACCGTCAACAAACAACAAAAGATTGTGCCTGTCGCAAACCTTGCGAAGTGCCATCAGTTCCGCCTTGGTGTACAATGTACCCGTTTCAGTAGTGTTGGAAATATAAACCATTTTTGGCATAACCATATGTTCGTCCGTGTGCAGAGTCACAGCTTTTTCCACCGCTTCCGCCGTAAGTTTTCCGTCAATGTTTTGCATGGTTACAACTTTGTGACCGGTGCCTTCCACTGCGCCCGTTTCGTGAACGTTAATGTGACCGGTATCGCACGCAATAACAGCTTCGTACGGACGCAAAAAATATGAAATAACCACGGCATTTACTTGCGTTCCGCCTGCCAAAAAATGTACGGCTGTTTTTTCGCTATGCAAGCCAAAACAGTCACAGATTAGTTTTTTTGCGTTAAAACTGTGTACGTCCAGCCCATAACCGACATTTTGTTGCTTCTGAAAATTGCAAAGCGCCTGTAATACTTCCGGTGCGCCTATTTCACTGTAATCGTTTCTGAACATTGTTTTCTCCTTTGCTGTGTTTTGCTATACGCAACACATTGTTGGTGTTTTGCGTTATTTATTCTTGTTTTTCTTAAAAGGGTTTATTTCTTTCAGATGTTGCTTAAATTCCTGTGTCTTTTGTTTATTGCGCTGTTGTTTTTCCGCACGGCGTTTTTGCTTTTCCGCTTGTTTTTGCGCCTTTTTCTTCTCTACAAACTCCTGTGTCAGACTTTCCACCTGCAACTGTGTCTGACTTTTTGTAGCAACGGTTTGTTCATCGGCAGACTGTTCATCGGGTGTACGCTTTTGCGCAATTTTTTTTGGAATAGCATCAACAATGTTAAGCATTGTGCCTTTAACATCGGTAAACACGTTTTTTACCGTTTGCACTGTTTTGGTTACGGGGTTGTTTGCAAACACTTCACAATCTTGCTCAAACGCAACGGAAAACAGCTGTGCGTAGTGTTCAAACACCACTCGCAAAACTTCCGTTACAAATTGCAACAACCAGCTGACAAGGGAAAACACCGCCATAAACTTGTCCACGTCGCCAACTTGGTGCGTGTGGTTATCCCAAAACACAAATGCCAGCATAACGGCGTTGACCACATACTTGCTTATGCGAAAAACACGCCTTGTGGTGCGAACGGACTGCTTTTTGACCGCTTTGTAGGTGGCAAGGTAGTAAACAAACCCCGCCGTTGAAAGTGCGGTAAGCGCAACGTATATGTAAAAATAAGGAAAATTGCCGACGTTTTCGTAAATTTTGTAACCGTAAAGCACAAAGAAAACCGACTGTACTACAATGTACAGCCAAAAGCAAAGTTTTCTGAAGTCGCTTAGCGTTTTATTAAAAACCGCCCGTGTGTGTGCAAATAGCATTTTTACCCCCTTTGTTATTTTTGTAAACTACGTTATGTCTGCACTAAAAACAGCATAACGTGGTTCAATTTTGGTGTTCTTGTTCAACTTTTAGCAAATATGCGTACGCTTGTTTGTACAGTTCCGCTTTTGGCGGAAGTTTTCCGTTTGATCGGCTGACATCCGAGTTATGCAGTAAATCCGCCATTTTTACACGACGTGCAAGGGCATTTTGTGCAATTTCACGTACGTAGTCCATATACTCAACGTTTATATCATGCGTCAAAAGTTTAAGTGCGGTAAGTACTTCGTCCGAAAATCCTTGTTGTTGCAAATATTTCAACGAATATACGTCGCCGTGGTCTTCAATTACGTCGTGCATAAGTGCCACGCAAACACTACTTTCATCATCAAACTGAGTAGCCAGAAAAAACGGATGATAAATGTAAGGATAGCCACTCTTATCCACGTCGTTTTTGTGTGCGTTAAAAGAAATTATACACGCTTTTTTTACCATTTCTGAATAGTACATTTTTATTCTCCTTGTGCTTGTTTTTTATATACGTAGTACGGTTTTTATACTTTATGTTATTTATATTGCTTTCAATTTTTTTAGCACGTCAATCGTTTCTTGTGCCGATGTGTGCAATATGCCGGTACCGCCACAAGCGTTCCATTCTTCAATATTTCTTTGCAAGTCGTCAATTAAAATATAACTTTCGCCTTTGCAAAAATTTTTCTTTTCTTCTTTTTGAACGATATTGATTTTGATGTTTTTGCTTAAATATTTACGCACCCACTCAATTTTGTCTTCACCGGCATTCAGTATTTCACGGCGTGGTTTTGGTATAGCCGTCAAAATTTCACATTTGTCGCCATATTTTTCATAAAGCATATCAAACATTTCTTTGGCATTTTCAATTATTGATAATTTTGCGTAAAAATGTGGTATTTCCTTTATTTTTGCCCAGATTATATCGTCTTTGGTTTTGTCATAAACGTTTGGATTTGTCCTATCCATACCACAAAATTGTAAAACGCCCTTGTTAAAATCCGCCAACACTCCGTCCATATCAAAGAAAATTTTATCTACTACCATATTTATCTCCTTTCCAAACACACCAGCGTTTCAACGTTATCCGTCTGCGGGAACATATCAAAGCACTCAATATGCGTCAATTTGTAGGTACGCTCAAGGTTTTTTAGGTCTCGGGCAAGGGTTGCACTGTCGCAACTGATGTACACAACGTTATCAAAATTGCCGTCGCAAACGGCGTTGCAAATGCTTTCGCCAAGGCCTTTGCGTGGCGGGTCAACCACCAGCGACATTTGTTTGCCCTTGTTTTGTGCCAAAATTTTCGGCAGTTCCTTTTCAGCATCTCCGCAAATGTTGGTAACTGTTGCAATGCCGTTAAGTGCCACCATTTCGTCGGCATCCTTTACGGCGGAAGGCTCAATCTCCACGGCGTAGGTGTGGTAACGGCTACTTGCCAAAGCGCACGTCAAAATGCCTATACCGCTAAACAAATCTACCAAAACTTGCGTGTTTGTGGTGTTAAGCAATTCTTTTACCCTGCCGTACAGCATATCTTTTACGTCGTCGTTCACCTGAAAGAAGCTTTCCGGACGAAGACGGAACTCAACGCCGAAGTGTTTACCGCTTATGTAGTGCAAACCGTCAACGTAGTGCGTTTTTTTGCCCAAAATAACATTGTTGCGGTTATCGTTTACGTTTACAAACAAACCGACATTACCGTTAAACTGCTGTTGAAGTTGTTGCAAAAGCGGTGCAAAATTGTGCTTGCAAGCACTTGTCGCCACTACCGTTACAAGCAGTTGGTTTTCCACAAAGCGTGCTACCAAGTGCCTTATTTCGCCCGCAAAGGTTTGTTCGTTGTAGGCGGAAAGATTTGCGCTGTTTGCGTAATTTTGGAACAACGTTACGAGTTTTTGCGACCACTCGCCACCAAGCAAGCAGTTTGGAACAGGCACTACAACGTGGCTTTCTTTTTGAAACATCCCCACAAAAAGTTTGCCGTTTTTTACGCCTACCGGCAAACTGAGTTTGTTGCGGTAGCCCAAAGCGCACGGCGAAGGGGTTACCGTAACGGGATAGTCTAAACCGGCAAGTTTTTTTAGGTTGCTCTCCACCAAAGATGCTTTTGTCTGCAACTGACGGCTGTAAACCATATGTTGCAAACTGCAACCGCCACATTTGCCGAAGTGCTTGCACGGCGGTGTTTGCCTATCGGCGGAGATTTCCGTAAGTGCTACTACTTTGCCGTACGCCACGCCCTTTTTTGCGTTAACGTGCGTTATGCGAACGGTTGCCCTTTCGCCAACAAGTGTTTGTTCAACAAAAACCGTAAGCCCGTCCACCTTTCCTGCGGAAGTACCCAGCGTTTGCCAATTGCCTACGTATTCAATTAAGTCGCCTTGTTTAATCATAAAGTTTACTAAAAATTTCTCCCAAACCGAACAAATATTACTTTTTTATATAATACTTTATTTTACATAAAAAAGCAAATGCAAAAAAAGAAAAAAGCAACACGGTTTGTTGAGATGCTTTAAGTTTTTTGTTTAAGCCCGTTA
>JAZLJV010000088.1:0-2292 GCA_045618025.1 Clostridia bacterium | reverse complement strand
ACTATGAGAGCGTTTATTATTGTTATTGACGGTTTTGGAATCGGCTCTATGCCCGATTGTGACAAATATAACGACTACGGCGCAAATACGCTGAAAAATGTGCGTGATGCTTACGACTTCAATTTACCTACACTTTCCGATATGGGGCTTTACTGTATTGACGGCACTTACGACGATAATCACGAATCAAGCGGTGCATTTGCCCGCCTTTCGGAACTTTCCAAGGGTAAGGATACAACTGTAGGTCATTGGGAAATTGCCGGTGTTATCACTAATGAATTTATGCCTACTTTCCCTAACGGTTTTCCGCAGGAACTTGTAAATCAACTTGAAGAAGCATTCGGCACAAAAATCTTGTGCAACAAAACATACAGCGGAACTGAAGTAATAAAAGACTACGGTGAACAACACTTGGCAACCGGTTATCCTATTATTTATACTTCGGCAGACAGCGTTTTGCAAATTGCAACGCACACATCACGTTACAGTATCAGTCAGTTGTATGGTTTGTGTGAAAAAGCACGCAAAATATGCCATGGAAAGTATGGAGTGGGGCGCATAATTGCTCGTCCGTTTACCGGTGATTTTCCATTTACACGTACATCCGACAGAAAAGATTTTTCTCTTGATCCACCGGCAAAAACACTTATTGACTACGTAAAAGAAGCCGGCATGCAAACGGTTGCCGTAGGCAAGATAGAGTATATTTTTAACGGTCAGGGTATTACTCGCAGTACACATACGGTAAGCAACCTTGACGGTCTGAACCAAACAATAGAAATAGCCAAGGAAAACTTTGACGGATTGGTTTTTGTAAACCTTGTTGATACCGATATGAAGTACGGTCACAGACGTGATGTTTACGGCTACGGTGAAGCTTTGGAGGAAATTGACGTAAAAATATCCGAACTTCTCGGTGTTATGCATCACGACGACGTTTTGTATATTACCGGCGACCACGGTTGTGATCCTACACACAAACTTCACACTGACCACACACGTGAATATACTCCTCTTTTGATTTACGGCTATGATGTTGTCCCTACAAATCTCGGCACATTGGAAGGTTTTGATACCATTTCCGACACCGTAAAGGAACAACTGGGACTGCCGTGTGGAAACAAATCCGTCTGGAAAAAAATAACAACCTGATAATTTTAGTCCGAGAGCATATTCTCGGACTTTTTTATTGCATAATATGCGCTTTGTTGCAGATACTATTTTCAAAGGAGATATTATGAAGAAAACAGTAATTTTGTTACTTTGCGTGTTTACGCTGTTGTGTTTAGTACCGCAAAATGCCTTTGCAAAAGCGGAAAATGCATTTTTCGTTGATGCACGTGAGGCTGTGCTTATGAGTGAAAACGGTGAGGTCGTGTTTTCGCAGAACGGCAAGGAAAAACGTCCGATTGCCAGTATGACTAAGATTATGACGCTTGATTGTATTTACGATGCGCTTAAAGACGGAAATATCAAACTTACCGATGACGTTGTAGTCAGTCAACGTGCGTCATCTATGGGCGGTTCTCAGATATTTTTGGATGCAAATGCCGTCTACAAGGTGGAAGATTTGATAAAGTCAATTATTATTTGTTCTGCTAATGACAGTTGCGTGGCACTTGCCGAGCATGTTGCAGGTAGTGTGGAAAGTTTTGTGACAAAAATGAACGAAAAAGCAAAAGAGCTCGGGCTTGTTGCAACGCATTTTGAAAATTGTACCGGTTTGCCTGTGGCAAATCAATATTCCTGCGCTGAAGACGTAGGTAAAATGTTTTGCGAATTGATAACCAACAAGCATTATTTTTCTTGTGCCGACGTGTGGATGCAAGATTTTATTCACCCGAGTGGTAGAGTTACCGGCATGACAAATACCAACAAGTTAGTTAAGTTTTACGACGGTTGCGATGGTGGCAAAACCGGCTTTACAAACGAAGCGATGTTTTGTTTATGTGCCACTGCAAAGCGTGGTGATACACGGTTGATTTCCGTTGTTGTGGGCGCCCCTGACAGTAAAACAAGGTTTGCAGGTGTATCTTCGTTGTTTAATTACGGTTTTGCCAATTTTGAAGCCAAAACATTTCTTGATGTTAACAGTACTTTGGATAAATTTGCTGTTGTTAACGGCAAAAGTGATACCTTGACAGTAAAGCCCGGAGGAAAACTTGTAGCATTTGGCAAAAAGGGTGAAAGCTTTACAATGAGTATAACCAATACAGTTGTCAATGCACCGGTAAAAAACGGTGATCAGGTTGCTGTGGCACAGCTGTTGAATGAAAAAGGCGAAGTTGTCAG
>JAZLJV010000087.1:0-7181 GCA_045618025.1 Clostridia bacterium | reverse complement strand
GATGAAACATTACGCAAACAGAGTAGTTGTTTTCGTCACTGCTGTGGTTTTCGTAAAAATAGTTGTACAGTATTTCCATTTCTACGTTTTGCGAAAGTTGATACACACGTTGTGCACCGTCTTGCTGATTAAAACACTGCAAAGCCGTGTAGTGTACCGCACCGTCGTTTGATACTTCATTGTTGCGTGCCTGCAAATACTTGCCGTAAAGGGTGGTATTGCCCGCACCGGTTACCACGTCTTTGTTGGATTGTGCAAAATCAATAATGGTGCCACACTTAAAACTGCTAAAAATGCTCTGCCCACCTGAAGTACCTACAAAACCTGCAATGTGGTCCTGGTCGGCATGCGTAGCAATAACGTATTCAAGTTTGCCGTCGGTGCAGTACTTTTTTATTGAGTTTACCAGTGTTTCACCACTGCTCTGACGACTGCCTGCATCAATCAGAATATCCGTTTCGCCTGCTTTTATAAATATGCTGTCACCGGTGTATTTGTTGCCGAGTTCCAAAAAACGGAAGGTTATTTCGCCGTTGACGTCCGCAGTTTTATTCAACAAAATTGCACCGTTGGCATCAAAAGAATACTCTCCCGTCGGTCCCGGAATAGGCTCTATCGGTGGGTTTACCGGACCAACCGGCGGATCTACTGGTCCTACAGGCGGATCGGGCACTACCGGCGGATTGGGAACTACCGGTGTCGGCTTTTTGAAGATTTCCGGCATTGTACAAGCCGTAAAAGCCGTTATCGCAATGGAAAATACCAACACCACACAAACAAAAGCAACAATTGCTTTTGCAGTGCCGTGCAGTTTTTGACCGCAAACACGGTTATCCGATAATTTTATTTTAGTTTCAGTATGCTTTTTTGCCATAGTTTTCTCCGTCGTAATAAAAACAGTGTATTAACAGTTACTTTTTGTAAAACAAAACGTTTTCCTTGCCGAGAACAAGTTGCAATTCGTACTGCAAACCGTTGCACTCACGAACTTTTGTGGTAAGTGCCAATGCCTTACCTTCTATTTTTATTTTTACCGGAATATCTCCCGGGTACTGCTCAAGAATTTTCACCACTTTGCCATACGTTTCATCGTTGCGCTCGTCCATTTTAAGACATAACGTAACATTTGATACGTTTTCCGTTTGTACGGGTATTTCAACATTGTTAGCCATTGGGTTAACAATTTCACGTATGGAAATTTTGTAGCCGTCACGACTTTCACCCAAAGCACCTTTTATCACAACAAATGCATCGTCGGCAAATAACGTTTTGTATTGTTCAAACGCAGGTGAATACAACGCAACTTCAATATTGTAGTCCTTATCTTCCATTACACCAAACGCCATAAGACGACTATCTTTGCCGGCAACAATACGGGTATCGTGTAAAATACCTCCGGTAACAATTTTGGTTTTGTTGCACACCGGTCTTATCGGTTCGGCATCTTCCGTTTCTTCCGAATAAATAGGGCGTACTTCTTCCGTTCGGAAATTAAAACCAAACCTTTTGCTTATCTGGTCGTAGTCGTCAAGAGGCGAACCGCTCATATACATACCCAACACTTCTCTTTCGTAATTGTAAAGCACCTGCTTGGGAAATTCCTTTACCGGCGGATGTGTTGCGTGACCTTCCGTCTTCATTTCCGGCATCATATCAAAAATGGAGAGTTGCCCCGTCTGACGTTTCTTTTCGCTTTCCTGAACGTCCGTAAGCTCCTCCTGATACCACTGAAGCATGTCCGCACGTGTACGGTTAAAGCAGTCAAATGCACCGCCCTTTATCAAGTTTTCAATAATGCGCTTGTTTATGAACGAGTAGGTTCTTTCAAACATATCACTCATATCGGCAAACTCACCATTGGCGGTACGTTCGTCTACAATTTGTTTTACAACGGTAACGCCAATGCTTTTTATTCCACCCAATCCAAAACGGATTGCGCCGTTCTCAACGCAAAACTCGTCCTTACTTTTGTTGATATCCGGTGGCAAAATAGCAATGCCTTGCGATTTTGCATAATTGATGTAACGTTGAATTTGACTTATGTCGTTTATGCGGTTATTCAAAAGCGCACAAATAAGCTCTACCGGGTAGTACTTTTTCAGATATGCCGTCTGGTACGTTACGTAAGCATAGCAAGTAGCGTGTGATTTGTTGAAGGCATATTGCGAAAAGTCGTTAAGTTGTGAGTAAATAGCGTCGGCAGTATCTTTATCTATACCGTTGCCAACGCATCCCGGCACCGTTTCGCCCGTGGCTGACCAAGTTCCGCCGTTAACAAACAATTTTCCGAGATCCTGCATCAGTTGCAACTTCTTTTTGCTCATAGCGTAACGCACGTTATCTGCCAAAGCGGTAGAAAAGCCCGCAAGCTTTTTTACAAGTTGCATAACTTGTTCCTGATAAACAATACAACCGTTGGTAACTGCAAGAATACTCTCCATTGAAGGATGCAGATATTTTATTTTGGATTTATCAAATTTGCAGGTGACGTATTGGTCAATGTACTGCATTGGACCGGGACGGTACAAACTTATGCCTGCAATTATATCTTCCAGCCCGTCCGGCTTCATACGGTGCATAAGGTCACACATACCACCGCCTTCCAATTGGAAAATGCACATTGTATCTCCGCTACTTATCAGGTCAAATACCTTTTTATCTTCGTAGCCTATTTCGTTAAAGTCTATTTTTACGCCGTGATTTTTGTAAACATAGTCACACGCCTTTTTTATGTCGGTAAGAGTGCGCAGTCCCAAAAAATCCATCTTTAGCAGGCCAAGTTCTTCCACTTCCGTCATATTGTACTGAGTGGTAATTATTCCGCCTTTTGCCACGCTACCGCCGTTGGTTTGCAGTGGAATATGGTCGGTTACTCTGTCACGACAAATAACAACACCTGCAGCATGCATACCGGTGTTACGTGGACTGCCTTCCAGACGTTTTGCCACATCAATAAGATGGTGCGTTGCAGGGTCGTTGTAGGCATAAATAAGTTCCTGCGAAACGTAAGTGTCTTCGGGATTTTTGTACGACACTTCACCAAGAAGGTGTCGCAAGGTGTACTTGAAACCATCAGGAACCATTTTGGTAAGACGGTTAGATTCACTTATTGGCACACGCATAACACGTGCCACGTCACGAATGGCGTTTTTTGTAGCCATAGTGCCGTAAGTTACAATCTGGCAAACGTTTTCCGCACCGTATTTTTGGTGAACGTAGTCAATAACTTCGCCACGACGGTCCATACAAAAGTCCACATCAAAATCCGGCATGGTTTTACGTTGCGGATTCAAAAATCTCTCAAACATAAGGTTGTAACGCAACGGCTCAACTTCAGTAATGCCAATAACGTAAGCAATAATACTGCCTGCACCGCTACCACGACCCGGACCTACCGGTATACCGTTGGTTTTGGCGTAGTTTATGAAATCCCACACTATCAGGTAGTAGTCTACAAACCCCATAGAGCAAATAACGTTGTATTCGTATTCCACACGCTCCCTTATTTCCGGCGTGCAATCGGGATATTTTTTCTTCAGGCCTTCTTCCAGCAGTTCTCTCAGATACTCCTCCGACTTAAGTCCACGAGGCGGTACGTACTGCGGAAGCAACTTTTCCTTGCCCAGTTCCACGTTACATTTTTCGGCAATCTCCAGTGAAGTAGTCAATGCATCGGGCACATCGGGAAACAATTCCGCCATTTCATCGTAGCTTTTAAAATAAAACTCCTCGCCTTCAAACTTCATACGGTTGGTATCGTCAACGCTTTTGCCCATTGCAACGCACATCAAAATATCCTGCAATTCGGCATCCTCACGGTTAAGGTAATGTACGTCGTTGGTAACAACCACTTTTATGTCAAGTTCACGGGCAAGCTGAATAAGTTGAGGCATAACCATTTCTTCATCCCTTATGCCGTGACGTTGAATTTCAATGTAGTAGTCTTCGCCGAAAAGTTCTTTGTATTTTAGGGCAATACGACGTGCCTCAACGGGATTATCTTGTAAAAATGCCTGCGGAAGTTCACCTGCTATGCAGGCGGAAAGACAAATTATTCCTTCGTGATAACGCTTGAGCGTTTCAAAATCTATACGTGGCTTATAATAAAAACCGTCAATAAAAGCAATAGAGTTTAGCCTGCACAAGTTGTGGTAGCCTTCAGTAGTTTTGGCAAGCAAAATAAGGTGATTGTACTCACGGTATTCCGACCCTACGTTGTGCAAATCTTCACACATGTAAAACTCACAGCCCAAAATAGGCTTTATGTTTTTTTCTTTTGCCGCCTTGTAAAACTTCCATGCGCAGTACATGTTGCCGTGGTCGGTAACCGCCACTGCAGGCATGTTGTATTCCACACAACGGTCAAGCATATCAGCAATACGTGTTTCGCCATCCAACAAGCTGTATTCGGTGTGAACGTGCAAGTGCACAAATTGCTTACTGTTTTTGTTGACTTTTTGTTGTAATTCTTCCATTTTGTCTCCTGTTAGTCATCGGCTAGTGCCGTAAGCCTTTTTAGACGGTGACTTGCTCCGCTTTTGGATATTCCCAACCTGTCGGCAAGTTGTTCAATTGTTGCTTCCGGCATTTCCTCACGAGCCAGCGCAATTTGCATAAGCCCGTCGGCAAGTGTGGCAAATTTGCCGTTTGCCCGCAATTTTGCAATGGCTTCAAGTTGCTTTCCGCTTGCAAGAACGGCTTTATCCAGATTGGCATTTATGCAATTGCTTTGGCGGTTTGCGGTATTGCGAACGCTTCGCCCCACAATTATGTTTTCCAGCTTCAGTTTTGCGCTCATAGCATTTACCGCCACAAAAAAGTCGGCAATTTGTTCACTGCCTTTCAAGTACAGCAAAAAGTGATTTTTGCGTTGTGCAAAGTGAAAGCCGAGGTAGTTGTACGTTTGCATTACCGACTGACAAAAGTCTTTATCGGTAAAACGCATTTCCAAATGGTAGAGTGAAAGCGTTTTGTTCTCACCAAGGTCATCGTCAACAACGGGAACAGCCACCGAACCGCACGCCACAAACAATGCCTGCAAAAAGGTGCGTTTGCAACAATCGCTTTGCGGAAGATACGTTTTTTCCAAATGCAATTGTCCGTTTTCCACAAAGCCGAGTTTTTCACCAAGGGTGCTATCAAACTTTATGGAAAACACGTCATTGCCTTTCAAACTTACCGCACTTTTGCTTATGGTGTAAGGCGCATCAAAAAAAACGTTGGATATTTCTCCGCAAAGTTGCAAAAATTGCTTGATTTCGCTGTCAACCGCAAAGGTTATTCCGCCTAAAGACAGTTCCAACGAACCGCTTGCTTTTAACACAGCGGAAAGAAACGCTTCTGCGCAACACGGCTTAAGGTTTTTTATGCTTTTTACTATTTCGTTTTTAACGCTTTGTGAAAAAGTCATCTTGTACTCCGTCAAAGTTTATCAGTTGTATTTCCGTCTGCGCCCGCACTCCAAATTGCGATAATAACGCATTATAAATATTTACTAATACTAAGTATATATCTTTTGAGGTGGCTTTGTCAATATTTACAACAAAACCTGCGTGTTTTTTGGAAATTTGTGCGCCACCAACGGTAAAACCTTTTAGTCCGGCTTTATCAATAAGTGCCGAAACGGCGCAAGTAGGCGAATAAAACACGCAACCGGCGCTTTTTTTATCAAGCGGTTGGCTAAGCGCCTTCAGATAATGCAATTGTTTCGCCTTTTGACGTATTTCACTTTCACTTTTGCGTTTTAGTTTAAGCACGGCAAACAACACAATGTAGCCTTGCTGAAAAATGCTTTGACGTTTATCAAAAAGGCAACGTTTTTGCGAAAAGTTGACGATTTTTCCGCTTGGCGAAAGAGCAACAACTCTTTTTACTATTTTTGACGTTTCCTCACAAAAACAACCTGCATTCATAGTGATTGCGCCACCGACTGTAGCGGGAATGCAACTTAAGAACTCCGTGCCGGAAAGATGTTTTTTGCAACAAAGGGCAAACAGCCGTGAGGTAAGCGTACCTCCGGTGCATATTACTTTTTTGCCGACGGCAAACACCTTGCAAAAACGGCGGGTACAAACCACGACACCGTCAAAAAAGTCATCACTTGCCAACACGTTACTGCCACGCCCCAAAACAACAAAACGAACATTGTTACGTCGCAAAAAACGCAATGTTTTTACCAATTGACGGCACGTTTGCGGAAAAGCCACCACGGCAATTTTTCCGCCTGTGCCAAAAGTGGTAAGTTGCGAAAACGTGTAGTCGGTAGAATATTGCACTTGCAGTTTCTGTAGTTTTTCAAGCACAGCTATGCTATTCATTGCAAAACTCCTTCAGCACGTTATTTTTGCGCTCCGTTACATCACTTACACCAAAAACATTGGGGACGTATGCGGTTTTCAGCGCATTTTCACACTGCAAATAGTTTTCATCGGTATACAATGAAAGCTCCCGTAAAGCGGAAAACAGCGACAGTTCGGTGAGCAGACTCTGGCATTTTTCACTTGTTAAGTATTCAACAAATTGTATCGCCTGAGCGGTTTTTTTGCCGTCGGATTTACCCACGGCAACGTACTGTACCAAATCGGTATAACCGCCAAGGGCACTAAAAACAAGTTTCTCCATTTTGCCGTTTTGCACACGTTGAGAAAGGCGATACAAATCACGTTGCGTTCCAAGAAGGGTAATTGCCGTTTTGTTGGCAACAAAACTTTGGTATGCGCCGTATTGTGAAAGCACTACCGTACCGCCGTTTGTGCCGTGCGAACCAACACAACACAGAGCAGAAAGCGGATAACCAAAGGTGCTTTCTCCCACCACAATAGGTTTTAACGTTACAGTGTTTTTGCCGACTTTGCGCTTTAGCGTAGCGGAAAAATTTTTCGGCAACAAAATTGTGTTGGCGCTTTTAAGTTGATTTTCCCTTGCAAACAAACAATAACAACCGCACCACAAAGGCAAAGCATACAAGTTGCCGTTTTGCGTGGCGTTTTGCAAATATTGTTCACAAAAACCGCCCACGTGTCCACCAAAACTGACAATATTGTCGCTAAAAGCATAGCCACTACCGCAAGGAAAAGCAACCAAATCAAACGTTTCGCCATGTTCAAGTTTTTCCTTCGCTTGCAAATACGACATGGTTGTAACGTGCACGTACAAGCCTTTGTGCCGGCTTTCGTAACTGC
>JAZLJV010000086.1:0-7124 GCA_045618025.1 Clostridia bacterium | reverse complement strand
CTTTTCTGAACAACGTGTTCTTCAAAACTTTGTACTCAACGCCATTTTCTCTGAATGCCTTACGGAACTCCGTATCTTGTGCTACGGTAAGACCTTTGTAGTCAATAATTACAAAAGATTCGCTGTTTTGAATCTTTTCCTTGATGGATTCTACAATTTCTCTTTTTTCCGCTTGAGCGGCACTCAATTTAATTTCTTCTGCCATCGGAACTGACCTCCTTTTAATAATTATCAAAAACCCTTGCACCGCAAAATATTTCGGTACAAGGGTTGTCAGTCATATCTAACACCTGTGTACCTCGGCAAGATTTACCTTTGCACTTGCTGTCCTAAGTAACGGTTGTTGGGGATTTTTTTATGTTAAGTTAATTAAGCTTTATAAGCCACTTTAATGCCAGGGCCCATTGTAGCACAAATGCTTACACTCTTAAGGTAAACACCCTTTGCGCTTGCCGGTTTAGCCTTTATTATTGCATCCATAATGGTATTAACGTTTTCAGCAAGTTTTTCCTTGCCGAAGCTCTTTTTACCGAAAATAACGTGACAAATAGATTGTTTGTCAACACGGTATTCTACCTTACCTGCTTTAACGTCACTTATTGCCTTGGCAACATCCATAGTAACGGTACCGCTCTTTGGGTTAGGCATAAGTCCCTTAGGACCAAGCAACTTACCCAAACGGCCTACAAGGCCCATCATATCAGGCGTGGTAATAAGAACGTCAAAGTCAAACCAACCTTTCTGAATTTTTTCAACGTATTCTTCAGCACCTACGTAATCGGCACCTGCAGATGTTGCTTCGTCAGCCTTTGCGCCCTTTGCAATTACAAGAACACGTACGGTCTTACCTGTTCCGTTAGGAAGTACAACAACACCACGAACCTGTTGGTCTGCGTGACGGCTGTCTACGCCCAAACGAACGTGAAGTTCCATTGTTTCGTCAAACTTGGCACTTGGAATTTTAAGTGCAATTTCCAAAGCTTCGTCCATTGAGTACTGCTTTGTTGAATCGTAAAGTTTCAAAGCGTCAACGTAATGTTTTCCTTTCATTTTTCGCTCCTCCTTAACCTTCAACAACAACACCCATACTGCGTGCTGTACCTGCAATCATTGAGCAAGCTGCTTCCAAAGATGCGGCGTTAAGGTCTTGCATCTTTGTTTTAGCAATTTCTTCAATTTGTGCGTGTGTAATTTTTGCAACCTTGTTTTTGTTTGGAGCGGCGCTTGCCTTGTCAAGTCCGCATGCCTTTTTGATAAGAACCGGTGCAGGCGGAGTTTTGAGCTCAAACGTAAAACTGTGGTCTTGATAAATTGTTACAATTACAGGAATGATAAGTCCTGCTTTGTCTTGTGTTCTTGCGTTAAAATCCTTGGTAAAAGCCGGAAGGTTAATACCGTGAGGACCAAGTGCAGAACCAACCGGTGGTGCCGGTGTTGCTTTGCCGGCAGGAAGTTGAAGTTTTACTACTGCCGTAACTTTTTTAGCCATAATGCTTTCCTCCTATTCGTGGTTAAACGAAAGTAGCCTGTAATGTTTTTGCCACTTTCTCCCAATTTTGCTTGGAAAACGCCAAGCACGTCATAATGAAACCGCAAGCGGAAAAAACAAACCTCAGTCGGTTTGAACTTCCACCGTGGTGGCATTGTTAATTTTTTCAATTTGCACAAAGTCCATATCTACGTTTGTTTCTCTGCCAAACATATTCAGAACCACTTGTGCCTTTTGCTTTGCTTCGTCAATGGATTTTATAACGCCTACCATGCCTTCAAACGGGCCGTTAACAACTGTTACGTTGTCACCTACTACCATATCAAAGTTAACCACTTTTTCTTCCAGACGGAAGCGTTTTACTTCGTCATCGGTAAGTGGCCATGCTTTACCGGCAGGACCTACAAAACCTGTTACGCCACGAGTATTGGTAAGCATAAACCAAAGTTGAGGCGAATACACAAGTTTTATAAACACGTAACACGGCATAATTTTGCTTTCGTAGGCTTTTTTCTTACCGTTTTTTTCTTCAATAACGGTTTCCGTCAAAATCTTTATATCGGTAATAATATCTTGCATACTATTGTTTTCAATCATCTGCTCAATATTTGTTTTTACCAGATTTTCATAGCCTGAGTAGGTGTGCAAAATATACCACTTTGCAACTTGTTGTTCACTCATAGTCTTTATTCACCCATTAAATACCACGCAACAAAGCCATACCGCCCAAAAATGCCCAGTCGGAAAGAAGAATTATTGCCGTAAAGAATAATACAACAAGAAATACTATTCCGGTGTTTTTGAGTACGGTTTTGAAACTTGGCCAAGACACTTTTTTAAGTTCGCTCCAACTTTTTGAGAAGAAGCTACCGATTCTCTTAAAAAATCCCGGCTTTGCATTAGTTTGTGATGCCATAGCAATTTCTCCTTAAACTATTTTGCTTCTTTGTGAAGTGTATGCTTTTTGCAAAATCTGCAGTATTTGTTTTCTTCCAATCTGTCGGTAGTTGTTTTACCGTTTTTGTAAGTGTCGTAATTGCGTTGTTTGCATTCAGTACAAGCAAGAACAACCTTTACTCTGTTTCCTTTCTTTGCTGCCATATCTTTTCTCCTGAAATTTGCTGCAAAACAGTTTTTTGCACGCAAAAAATTACACTCCCCATTGAGTGCTTAATTATCTTACCACACTTGCGAATAAGTGTCAACACATTTACCCAATTTTTTTAATAACTTTGCTTTATTTTATATATAATACTACCGCTATTGACAAATTGAGCGTTTTGACGTACAATATTTATTATGAAAAATACGTATTTTCGCAAAAATCATCTTAAAACCAACGGAGGGCAAAACCATGACCGATTACAAACAACTTGTACAAGAAGCTTACGAAGCACAAAAATATGCATATGCACCGTATTCCAATTGGGTGGTAGGTGCGGCACTACTTACAAAAAACGGCAAAATATACCGTGGTTGCAATATAGAAAACGCTATGTTTACACCTTCTTCCTGCGCTGAACGTACAGCAATTTTTAAGGCTATTAGCGAAGGGGAAACGGATTTTGTTGCCATTGCCGTTGTCGGCAACGACAAAAACAAAGCCATTGGCGATGGAGACTACTGCGCACCGTGCGGTGTTTGCCGTCAGGTTATGCGTGAGTTTTGCTCCGGCAATTTTGAAATTATTCTTGCAAGAGACTACGACGACTACAAGGTTTATACTCTTGATGACTTGTTGCCGTTCAGCGCAAAAACCATACAGACTCCAAAAGACTGATTGCGTGGTTAAACACAACGTATTCGGTTTTGGACAGACATAGTTTGTGTGTTTTTGTCGGGCACTTGTTTGGCATATTAAAAATTGTATTTTTGCAACAATGCTTTATGCAAATGCGTTGCGCAACTTGCCTGTCACCATTTTATTGCGCCGTTTCACAAACAACATATTGCTGTTTTATGCACTGTCTTTAATACACTAAACGGCATACTATTATTGCATTTTACGCATACACGTGTGCCTTAAATAGCACAAAACGTATAATTTTTGTTGTTTATAAATCACAAAAAAACACCGCTGTTTTCAGCGGTGTTTTTGATTGTTTTGTTGTAATTGACGTAGCCGAGATTAAGCAATAATCTTGGAAACAACGCCGGAGCCAACGGTGTGGCCACCTTCACGGATAGCGAAACGAAGACCGTCTTCCATAGCAACCGGAGTAATAAGGCTAACGGTAATGTGGGTGTGGTCACCAGGCATAACCATTTCTGTGCCGGCATCAAGTTTGATAGAACCGGTAACGTCCGTTGTACGGAAGTAGAATTGTGGACGGTAACCGTTGAAGAATGGGCTGTGACGTCCACCTTCTTCCTTGGTAAGAACGTATACTTGACCTTCAAAGTCTTTGTGTGGAGTTACTGATTTTGGTTTAGCAACAACTTGTCCACGTTCAATATCTTTACGGTCAATACCACGAAGAAGAAGACCAATGTTATCACCTGCAAATGCTTCGTCCAAAAGTTTACGGAACATTTCAACGCCGGTAACAACTGAAGTTTTAATTTCTTCACGAATACCAACAATTTCAACTGGATCTTGAGGTTTTACGGAACCACGTTCTACTCTACCGGTAGCAACTGTTCCACGGCCGGTAATTGTAAATACGTCTTCTACAGGCATAAGGAAAGGTTTGTCTGTAGCACGTTCCGGTGTAGGAATGTAGCTGTCAACAGCGTCCATAAGGTCCAAAATTGGTTTGTAAACAGGGTCGTTAATGTCTTTGTTACCGTTTGCAGCAGCAACTGTTGCTTGGTAAGCAGAACCACGGATGATAGGAATATCATCACCAGGGAATTCGTAGTTGGAAAGAAGTTCACGAACTTCCATTTCAACAAGTTCCAAAAGTTCTTCGTCATCAACAAGGTCTGTCTTGTTAAGGAATACTACGATGTAAGGAACGCCTACCTGACGAGCAAGAAGGATGTGTTCACGTGTTTGAGGCATTGGGCCGTCGGTAGCAGCAACTACAAGAATTGCGCCGTCCATTTGTGCAGCACCGGTAATCATGTTCTTTACGTAGTCAGCGTGTCCCGGGCAGTCTACGTGTGCGTAGTGACGGTTAGCAGTTTGGTATTCAACGTGTGCAGTGTTAATTGTAATACCACGTGCTTTTTCTTCCGGAGCCTTGTCAATTTCATCATACTTCATAACTTCAGCGTTACCTTGCAATGCCATAACCATTGTGATAGCTGCTGTAAGTGTTGTCTTGCCGTGGTCAACGTGGCCAATTGTACCAATGTTAACGTGCGGTTTGCTTCTGTCAAATTTTGCTTTTGCCATAGTTGTTGTTTTCCTCCTAAAATTTGAATAGATGTTTTTTATTTTTTGATGCTTATAAAATTATTATAAACGATTTTTTAATTTTGGTCTATACTTTTTACAAAGTTTTTGTTACAAAAAATCAATTTGCTGTCTTTTCTTTGGTAATTTTGTCCTGAATTGACTTCGGAACTTCTTCAAAGTGGTCAAATTGCATTGTGTAGTTGCCACGTCCCTGCGTTTTGGAACGAAGGTCGGTTGCGTAACCGAACATTTCCGCAAGTGGGATAAATGCGCTTACTACCTGCAAACCGTTGTTAATTTCAATACCGTTAATACTACCACGACGGCTGGAAACGTCTCCCATTACGTCGCCGAGATATTCTTCCGGAATTGTAACTTCAACCTTTTCCATAGGTTCAAGCAAAACAGGGTCAGCCTTTGCAGATGCTTCCTTAAATGCAAGAGAGCCTGCAATTTTGAATGCCATTTCGCTGGAGTCTACAGGGTGGTAACTTCCGTCGTAAACCGTCACACGGAAGTCCACTACTTCGTAGCCTGCCAAAGGACCTGTCTTTGCTGCTTCCTGAATACCGTTGTTGATAGGTTGAATGTATTCCTTAGGAATGCATCCGCCAACGGTTTCATCAACAAATTCGTAACCTTTACCTTTTTCAAGCGGTTCCATACGTACTTTACAGTAACCGTACTGACCTTTACCACCACTTTGACGACGGTAGTCACCAATTGCTTCAACACTCTTACGGATTGTTTCACGATAGCTTACTTGTGGTTGGCCAACGTTTGCATCCACCTTAAATTCACGGCGAAGTCTGTCAACAATAATATCAAGGTGAAGTTCGCCCATGCCGGCAATAATGGTTTGTCCCGTTTCTTTGTTGGTGTAGGTTTTAAAGGTTGGGTCTTCTTCAGCAAGTTTTACCAAAGCCATAGTCATCTTTTCTTGGTCGCCCTTTGTTTTTGGTTCAATAGCAACTGAGATAACCGGTTCAGGGAATACCATGCTGTCAAGCGTTACAGGTGCTTTTTCATCGCAAAGTGTATCGCCTGTTGTAGTTTCCTTAAGACCTACCAAAGCAATAATTTCGCCTGCATAGGTCTCATCAATTTCTTCACGTTGTGCAGCGTGCATTTGCATAATTTTGGAAATACGTTCACGCTTGCCCTTTGTAGAGTTGAGTGCGTAGGTACCTGCGCCAAGTTTTCCGCTGTAAACACGGCAGTAAGCCAATTTGCCTACAAACGGGTCGGCAACAATTTTAAATACCAAACCACAGAACGGTTCGTTGTCGTCTGTTTTACGTGTAATAGGAATTGACTCATCGCTTGGGTCCATACCGATAACGTGGTCAATGTCAACCGGAGACGGCAAGTAATCGGTAATGGCGTCAAGCAAAAACTGAACGCCCTTGTTTTTGTATGAGCTTCCGCAAAGTACAGGATTGATTTTTAATTCAAGAACTGCCTTGCGAAGTCCTTTTTTAATTTCTTCAACGGAAAGGTCACCTTCGTCAAAGAACTTTTCCATAAGTTCGTCGTCGTTGCCGGCAACAAACTCTACAAGTTCTTCGTGAGCCTTGTCAACGTCTGCAACCATATCAGCAGGAATATCAATTTCTTCTATTTGCATACCCGTAGGGTCTCTGTAAAGGTAAGCTTTTTTGGTTATTACGTCTACAAGTCCCTTAAAAGTATCTTCCTTGCCGATAGGCAATTGAATTGGCATTGCGTTGGCTTTAAGTCTTTCACGCATCATTTTGATAACGTTCTGAAAGTTAGCCCCGTTAATATCCATTTTGTTTACAAATGCAATACGTGGAACGCTGTATTTGGTTGCTTGGTGCCAAACGGTTTCAGACTGTGCCTCAACACCGTTTTTACCATCAAACACCACAACAGCACCATCGAGCACGCGAAGTGAACGTTCCACTTCAGCGGTAAAGTCGATGTGACCCGGGGTATCAATAATATTAATCTGATGATTTTTCCAGTAAACAGTTACAGCAGCGGAAGTAATCGTGATGCCGCGCTCCTTTTCCTGTTCCATCCAGTCAGTCTCAGCACCACCGGTGCCGCCTTTTACTAGGTCAATTTTGTGTTTAAGCCCGGTGCGATAAAGAATCGCCTCGGAGGTTGTGGTTTTACCAGCGTCGATGTGCGCGATAATACCGATATTGCGCAACTTCGAGAGGTCATTGATTTCAGTGGCCATATGCTCCTTTGTTATTATATAAATTATTCTGTTAGTTGAGCTCCACACTCAAAAACAAGACAGATTTTCACTTATTATATCAC
>JAZLJV010000085.1:0-3760 GCA_045618025.1 Clostridia bacterium | reverse complement strand
TGCGAATAATCTCCGCCAAGCGAATTATACGCTGTTTTGTAAGAGCGACAGCTTGCTTTCTGGACATTTTACCAACGGTAGACGGATGGAAAACAACACGGTTGCCGCCAAGTGTTTTTAGCTTGTTGCAACTGTTTATCACGTACAAATACGATTTTTCCGCCATTGCTTCATCAGGGTTGGCAAAGTTTATGTAGTATGGCGCATGCACCGATATCTGAACATCGTGTTCATTGCATTGCAATGCAATTTCATGAGCCTTTTCTTCACCCATATTTATGCCACGTCCAAATGAATATTCGTAAGCATTGAGCCCTTGGACGGCAAGCCACTTTGGAGCTTGAGCGCTGGAAGAATAACCCTCTTGTTTAAATTTTAACGAATTACCACTCGGCCCGAACCTAATCATATTCTTTCACCTTTTGCAAGTCTTTCTGCAATTGCGTTTTTAACTCATCTTCGCTGTTAAATTTCTTTATGTTACGCAAAAAATCCGTCAAGCATAAACACAACAATTTACCGTACAAGTTACCGTCATACCCTATTACATGTGCTTCAACCGAGCATTGCTTGTCGTTAAAAGTCGGCTTGGAACCAATATTTATTATTGCTTTGTAGTTTACGCCATCAATAACTGTATAACCGGCAAATACACCTTGAGGCAACAATCTGTCGCACACTTCAATATTAGCCGTTGGGAACCCCAGTCTGCGTCCTATTTGCCTTCCGTGAGTAACAACACCGCTGACAAAATAGTTTTGAGACAAAAGACTGTTTACTTGTTTTATGTTGCATTGCGTAATCAGTTCACGCACCAAAGTACTGCTTATTTTAACACCGTTTTCCGTAACGGCATCAACAACAAAACAATCTGCACCGTGTTTACGGCAAAACTCGCTGACTCTAAACGAGCTAAGCATATCACAGCCACAACTATAGTCAAATCCACAGACAATAGCCTTAAGGTTAAGCGTATCAAACAACGTTTGCAAAAACTTTTCGCCGGTAGTTGACATAAAAGCCCGGTCAAACCTGGCAGAAAGTACTTCGTCAACACCAGTATTTTTATATATTTGAATACGCTCGTCAAAAGTATAAATTTGTTTAACGTTATTTTTTAATACATCAAAATGACTGTTACTAAAAGTAAACAACGCAACTTTTGCATTTATACTGTCGGCAAGTTGTCTGGCTTTATAATACAAAGCCATGTGACCTTTGTGCATACAATCAAAAAAGCCGAGACAAAGCACTAACGGAGTATTAAGTTTTTCTCCGAATTCAATCATTCAAGTTTCCCAAATAGTATTCCAAATCAATAAAACCGTTATTGTTTTTGGCAAGTCCAAAAAACTTACCTTTACAGTAAAGTTTGCGGTAGCCGTCGGCAAACGGACAAGGTATTTTTCTCCCGTTTGAAACATAATCAAACAGGCTGTCCGGCAGAACACAAATTTCAACACTTTTCAGCGGAAACATAATGTCTACCACGCAGTTTTCACCGTTTTGTTTAATTTCGTCCAAAGTGTAGGCGTTTTCCAACAAAAAAGGGCCTGATTGCGTTCGGATAAGCGCACTCATATAACCTACTGTTCCGCACAAAACAGCCAAATCACGTGCCAAAGCCCTTATATATGTACCGGCACTGCAAGTAATATCAAAAACAAAAGTGTCTTTAGCTGATTGACGAACAAAATTGAAGAAAAACACTGTGACTTTGCGAGTTTTCAGTTGAACTTCTTCACCACTGCGTGCAAGTTTGTAAGCACGCACACCACCGACACTTATTGCCGAGTAAGCAGGCGGAACCTGCTCTATTTCACCCGAAAGATGTTTTATTGCTGTCATTAGTGTCGGCAAAGCAGGTACAATACCCGTGGTCTGGGTGACAACACCGTAACTGTCCAATGTATCGGTAGTTTTTCCGAAGGTAAAGAAGGCACGGTATGTTTTTTGTTTGTCCGTCAAAAAATTAAAGAGTTTTGTTGCACTGCCCACTGCAATCGGCAAAACACCGGTGGCACCCGGGTCAAGAGTGCCTAAATGCCCTACTTTTTTTTGATGTAACACGTGCTTTAAGCAAACAACAACATCACTGGCAGTTGCTCCACACGGTTTTATTACGTTTACAAAACCGTTCATAAATATCTTTCCACCGTGTTGACTATTTTTTCTACAACGTCTTCAAAATAGCCCTGAATCATACAGCCTGATGCATTGATATGCCCGCCACCGCCAAATTCAGTGCATATTTGTCTTACGTCAAAATCTTTACCACGCATACTTACCTTATACACGTTTTTTGCATGCTCAGCCAAACTTACACCAATAATTGCCGTGTTTATGTTAATAGTATGTTGCACAAACGATTCCGTGGCGGAAAAAGGCAAGAAATACTCATCAAGTTCCTGCTTTGTTGTGTAAACAATCATAAGACGCCCGTCAAAATAACTGCGCATTCGTCCCAAGGCTTTTGCCATAAGCTTTGTTTTTGCAAGTGAAGTTTGCTTAAAAAACATACAGTTCACTTTGTCGGTAAATGCACCCTTTTCCAACAACTCACCCGCTATGTAAAACGATTGCGCATTGGTATTTGTATTGGCAAAGTTGCCCGTATCGGTGCAAAGTCCCATATATAAATAGGTAGCAATTGTCGCATCTACATCAACACCAAGTGCTTTTGCGATTTTGTAGACAATTTCGGCACAGCTTGAGCAATCGTAGACACAATTATATTTTGCGAACAATTCGCCGTTATGATGGTCAATGCACAGCGTTTCGGAAAAAGCATCAAAAATACCGGAAAATACTCCAAGTCGGTAAATATCGGCACAGTCAACCGCAACAAACAAATCGTATTTTTCGCCGTCAAAACCATTGCGGACTATTGCAGTCTCTTCAAAATAGTCAAAAGCGCCGTCAAGTTTTGTGTCACAAAAAACACGTGCGTGTTTACCGAGTTTTTCCAATATAAAGCAAAGCGCAACACAAGCACCGATGGTATCACCATCGGGACGAGTGTGCGCAAACAGTGCAATATTTTGGTATTTCAAAAGCGTAGTAGCTGTAATTTCAGTTGTTATTTTCAGCCTTGATTTCATTTAGTATCCTATCTATTTTTTCGCCATATTGCATAGTGGTATCCGCAACAAATCTAAACTCAGGCACTTTGCGAATGTGCATACAGCGGGATATTTCACGTCGTACAAACGGTGCATTTTCACAAATTGCGTCAAAAGTTGATTTTGCACGAATGCTGTTTGTGGAATAAACGCTGATATATACTTTAGCTGTATCCAGCTCTCTGTCACAAACTACATCCAGCACGGTAAACATTTCCGTGATACGTGGGTCTTTTACCTTATGCGAAAGAATTTCGGCAATATAGCGTTTGAATTCGGCATTAAGTTTATCTATGCGTGTGTTCATTGTTCAAGTTCTTCCATGGTATAAATTTCAAAAATATCACCGACTTTAATATCGTTGTAATTTTCAACGGAAATACCGCATTCATAGCCGGCTGCAACTTCTTTGGCGTCATCCTTAAAGCGCTTAAGTGCCAAAATATTGCCGTCATAAATGCAGATATCGTTACGATAAATACGTACTTTGCCGTTTCTTACGGCCTTACCGCTTTGTACGTACGCACCTGCAACAGTGCCAACTCCGGTAATTTTGAAGACTTCACGTACTTCAACAGTACCGACAACGCTTTCCTGATACTTAGGTGCAAGCATACCTTTCATAGCAGCCGTAACGT
>JAZLJV010000084.1:0-10208 GCA_045618025.1 Clostridia bacterium | reverse complement strand
TTTGTTTCCGTTTCCGCCACAACCTTAACGGCATCGTTCAGCCACAGCTTTACCTGTTCTACTATCTTTTTATTTTTTAATCTTATGCACTCAACGCAAGTGATGATAGCAGCAGAAAAAACGTTGGCTACAATGGCACCCGCAATCATTTCCGAGTTCCACGTAACTTCCGGCAAAAATACCAAAACCAACGTTATTATCGGGAAAAAGCAAAATATGGCAATAAGCAGATTAAAAACACCAAATTGCTTTTTGCTTGGCACTTTTCCTTTGCTTAGCGACAAAAGTTGGCCTTCTTCTAATAGTAAATTGAAATCTGTTGTATTCATTTCATATTCCTTACAGCCGATTGGTAAACTGCCTTGGCAACGGCTTTGTGTGCGTTGTGGTCAACGGCAAGCGGTAACACGTTTTGTTCGTTAAGGTCGCTTTCACTTATGGCGCCGGCAATGCCGTAAGATGCCGCCACCATCATTTCGTCCGTTATGTCGCTTGCTTTTGCATCAAGCGCACCACGAAACAGCCCCGGAAATACAAGTGCATTGTTTATTTGGTTTGGGTATTGACTGCTACCCGTGCCGACAATTCTTGCACCGGCGGAAAGTGCCTTTTCGTAGGAAATTTCCGGAATTGGGTTGGCAAGTGCAAACACAATGGCATCTTTGTTCATACTTGCCACCATTTCTTCACTTACCACGTTACCTACGGAAACGCCTACAAACATATCTGCGCCCTTCATTGCATCGGCAAGCAAGCCTTTTTTGCCGTACTTGTTTGTTTCAAGCGCAAGTTGTTCGTGAACGGGGTTGGCGTACTTTTTCCCACGGCACAAAATACCTTGTTTGTCGCACATAACAACGTCGTTTACGCCCATTGCAAGCAAATATTTGCCTATTGCCGTGCCTGCTGCGCCTGCGCCGTTTACAACAACATTTATGTCGCCTATCTTTTTGCCGATAATTTTCAACGAGTTAACAAGTGCAGCTCCTACAACTATTGCCGTGCCGTGCTGGTCATCGTGAAAAACAGGTATGTCCATTTCCTTTTTGAGTCGTTGTTCAACTTCAAAACAACGTGGAGCGGAAATATCTTCCAAATTTATTCCGCCAAAACTACCTTCCAAAAGTTTGATGGTGCGAATAATTTCTTCCGTATCCGTCGTGCGCAAACACAGTGGAAAAGCGTCTACTCCGCCGTATTCTTTGAACAACGCACACTTACCTTCCATAACGGGCATGCCTGCTTCAGGACCAATGTTCCCAAGGCCCAAAATTGCCGTGCCGTCGGTTATTACCGCCACAAAATTGCTTCTGCCGGTAAGTTCAAAGGAGAGCGCTGGGTTGTCCCTTATTGCAAGACAGGCATCGGCAACGCCGGGTGTATACGCCAAAGCAAGTTCCTCTCTTGTGCTGACCGGTGCTTTGCCGGTAATTTCAATTTTTCCTTTCCATTCGTAGTGTTTTTTTAGTGCAGGTGAATCCACAGTATACTCCTTAAGTCGGTTGGATTTGTTACGCATAGCGTAAATATTACCCGACAAGCTTATTATAAAACATTATAACACCGCTTAACGCAAAACGCAAGATAATGCAGTGTTTTAACGACAAACTGCAAATAACTCTTTACAAAAAGACCAAATTTTACTGTTTGTCGGTTATATTGAAACAACTTACAATAAAAAAGGAATTGCCACAAAAGCAATTCCTTTGTTGAATGCAAAACTATCTTTGACCTTTGTCGTACGGAATACCTTCCGCCTTTGGTGCACGAGAGTTTTTTGATGTAAACGCCAACACAATAAGCGTTGCAAGATAAGGTATTATTTTGAAAAAGTCTGAGCTTAATGCTGTGTTGTTTATCCATTCGTTAAGCAAACATATTCCGTCGCCGTTTATATCAATTGAACCGGGAGCGGCTGCAAGCGTTTTGAGCAAACCGAAAAAGAAAGAAACAATAACAATATTAAGTGGTTTCCAATTGCCGAAAATCATAAGAGCCAAAGCCAAAAAGCCCATACCTGCAACGGAACCGGCTGCACTGCCGTTATCTATAGTAAGTGAATATACATATCCGCCAATACCTGCCAAAACGCCGGAAATAAACGTGCCAAGATAACGCATTTTGTAAACGTTTATACCAACGCTGTCCGCTGCTTGAGGGTGTTCTCCGCAGGCACTAAGGCGCAAACCAAACTTGGTTTTGTACAACACCAGACTCATTACAACGTAAATTGCAATACAAATAAATGTTGTAATGTAGGCCTTATCAAACAAAACTGCCAACATATCGTGGAAAAATCCACTGCCTTCCTTCATATAAATCATACACCAACTCGGAGCATCCATTTTTATGGTGATTTTGTTGGATTGATAAATTGAGTTGGCAATAAACAACACAAATGCAGGCGCAATAAGGTTAAGTGCCGTACCGCTTATTGTTTGATCGGCCTTCCACCTTATGGCAGCATAGCCAAGAAGCAATGAGAACAAACCGCCTATTATACCGGCAATTACCAGACAAAGCACTATGCTAAGTTGTCTTACGCTATCAAAAGCACCGCTTTCCTGCAAAGTTCTGACAAATACCGAGCAGGCAAAAGCGCCCATTACCATAATACCTTCCAGCGCTATGTTGATGATACCGCTTCTTTCGGAAAACACACCGGCAAGGGCAACCATCATCATCGGAATCATATAACGAATAGTTTGTTGTAGTAAAAATACCATAGTTTATGCCTCCTTACCAATGTTATCGGATTTTTCTTTATTTTTGCGTGATTTGAAGATATCTCCGCTGATAATGCCTTTGAACAAAAGGGAGAAAGCGCTAAGATAAACTATTATGGCAACAATAAGATCGCTTATGTACGAGTTGACACTTACTGCACCGGAAAGCTGATTTCCACCTATGTTGATGTAGCCCATAAACAGTGCGGCAAAAATGCAACCGATAGGACTGTTTTGTGCCAGAAGCGCAACCACTATGCCGTTGAACCCTGCTGCAGGCAACGTAGTATTGTTGTTCCAGCAATACTCCGGCGTTCCGCTGAGGTAGTACAGTGAAGCGGCAGCTGCCGCTAAAGCACCGGCAATTGCCATAGAAAGAATTATACTTTTGTTATCCTTTATTCCGGCATATTTTGCGGCATGCCTGTTGGCACCGCACGCTTTTAGTTCGTAACCGAAAGTAGTTCTGTTTAGTATTATTGAAATTGCTATTGCTATTACTATAGCTATTACAATACCACCGCTTATTTTGCTGTCTGTAAATATTTTGTCCAGCCCAAAGTTAAACGTTGTAAGGCCGTTGTTGTACGTGGATTTGTACAAAAAGCCTGATTTTGTGTTTTCCGTAAGATTAACAAAGTGGTGAGCATTCATTTTGTCGTTTTCAAAGAACCAATGCGACAAATACAGCGCAATCCAGTTGGTCATAATGCAGGTAATAACTTCATTTACGTTAAGAAAGGCTTTGAAAATACCGGGAATAAGTCCCCAAATAAAGCCCGCAAGAACGCCGGCCAAAAATGCCAATAACCATACAACAAACGGAGCAACACGTGAAGCATCTACTGAAAGCGCAACAATCATAGTAACACTTGCACCCATTATGTATTGTCCCGATGCACCAATATTAAAAAGTCCCGTCTTAAAAGCAATTGCAACGGAAAGTCCCGTTAAAACAAGTGGCATTGCTTCAAAAAACATATTGCCGATAAGGTTAGGATTGAAGCCGAAAGACAAACTTCCGTCAACACGTCCCAAATAAAACACACTACCGATAATAATGCGAATACCTTCCCACGCACCTTTAAGCGACAAACTTGTCGGCAACAATGCGTAAATTACAAGCACAATTGCACCGATAAGCAATCCTGCAACTATTGCAAGAATGCTTGCAGCGGTACGTTGCGTGCCGTCTTTTTTCCAAAAGGTTTTCAGTTTTGGGTCTACGGCAGGTTCTACGGCAACAAACAGAGATTTGCACCACAACAGTATTTTTTTGAACAGTACCCTCAGTTTGGAGTGCTCTGCCGGTGCCACGGCGACAAACAAAGATTTGCACCATAGCCATATTTTTACAAAGAAGTCGCCGATTTTTGCAAAGATATTTTTCATTACTCAACTACCTCCTTGTTTACATTACGTTTTGCACCCGCCATATACAAGCCGAGTTCCTGTGTGGTTGTTGTTTTCGGATCAAGTTCGCCCACAATTTCCCCTTCATACATAACAAGTATTCTGTCGGACAGGCTCATAACTTCTTCCAACTCCAGACTGACAAGCAAAATTGCACTGCCTTCGTCACGCTTTTGTACCAACTGTTTGTGAATAAACTCAATTGCGCCAACGTCCAATCCACGTGTAGGTTGAACTGCCACAAGCAATTTATGTTCCTTTTCCAATTCACGTGCTACAATAGCTTTTTGTTGGTTGCCGCCACTCATACTGCGGACAACCGTCACAGAACCTTGACCGCTACGAACGTCATATTTTTCAATCAAAGAGTCGGAATAGCTACGCACTGCATCAAACTTGATAAAACCGCCACGTTGGAAAGACGGCTCAAAGTAACGTTGAAGCACCATGTTTTGTTCCAAGCTGTAGTCCAACACCAAACCGTGTTTGTGTCTGTCTTCAGGAATGTGGCTCATACCGTTGGTGTTGCGATAGCGAATAGATTTGTGTGTTATATCTTCACCACAAAGACAAACCGATCCCTGACTGATTGGTTCAATGCCGGTAAGTCCGTAAACAAACTCCGTCTGCCCATTGCCGTCAATGCCTGCAATACAAACTATTTCGCCTGCGTGTACATCTAAACTTACGTTGTGAACGGCATCTTTATTGTGATTTTTGTCTTTTACGCACATACCGTTAATTTTCAGCACTTCTTCTTTAGGTTGTGCGGGCGATTTATCCACAACAAGTTGCACTTTGCGCCCTACCATCATTTCGGAAAGTTCCTCTATGGTGGTGTCCTTTGTATTTACCGTGCCAATATGTTGGCCTTTGCGCAAAACGGATACACGGTCACTTACTGCCATTATTTCATTAAGCTTGTGAGTGATGAACAAAATTGACTTTCCTTCCTGCGCAAGTCCCCTCATTATCATCATCAATTCGTCAATTTCCTGCGGAGTAAGCACGGCAGTAGGCTCGTCAAAAATAAGTATTTCGTTATCTCGGTAAAGCATCTTAAGAATTTCCGTTCTTTGTTGCATACCAACGGTAATATCTTCAATTTTTGCATCAATATCAATATTCAGACCGTACTTGTCTGAAAGGGCCTTGACTTTTTGTCTTGCCTCTTTCTTTTGCAAAACACCAAGTTTGTTGGTGGTTTCCGCACCGAGAATAATGTTATCCAACACGCTGAATACTTCCACTAATTTGAAGTGTTGATGCACCATACCAATGCCCAGCGCTGTTGCATCGTTAGGGTTGTTGATGGTAACCACTTCGCCGTTTTTGCGAATTTCACCGGAGTCAGGCTGATATAATCCGAACAAAACACTCATAAGAGTGGATTTCCCTGCGCCGTTTTCCCCAAGCAATGCGTGTATTTCACCTTTTTTTAATTGCAGTGTAATATCATCGTTTGCCTTTATGCCGGGAAACTCTTTGGTGATGTGATTCATCTCAATGATGTATTCACTCATATGCTTTCTCCTTTTGTTACAGTTTTCTTTTTGCCAATTAAGCACGTTGTTGTGCGTAATTAGCAAAAAGAAAGGGCATAAATTGCCCTTTCTTCAGGTTATGCATTATTCGTAAATGTACGTAATATTGCTCATACCTTCTGCAGCTGTCTGAACAACGCTCCAGTCTTCGCCACAAGTAGCAATACTTATTTCGCCTGACTTGATTTTGCCAAGAAGGCTGTTGTAATCATTTACTGTAAAGTTCTTCATACTCCATGTTTCTGTAGGAAGGCCAACTGCATCGTCGTTTGCACCAAGGTTGATGCACTTATCTGCAAGTTTGCTATCCCAATTGCCACCGTAGTATTCCGTAAGAGCGTAAGCAACGGATTCTTTAAGGCCTTTCATAGCAGATGTAACAACGGTGCCGGAAATGTTGGATTGGTCAACGTCAACACCGATAGATTTCTTTTGGTTTGCTGCTGCTGCTGCAAATACACTGTTGCACATAGAACCACCGCAAGAGAAGATGATTTCCGTGCCTTGGGTGTACCAACCGCTCATTTGTGTTTCAAGGTCGGAAGAAGCACTAAAAGTAGCACCGTTTTGGTGACTGATTTTAACTTCTGCCTTTATGCCTTTTGCACCTGCAGCGCTATTGATACCTTGGATGTAACCATAAGCATAACGGTTGCAAGCAGAGTTTGTTGAACCGCCACCAAATGTTCCGCCAAGTTTTGTGTAACCTTCCATAACAGCTGCGTAACCTGCAAGGTAACCGCATTGTTCTTCTTGGAAGCAAATACCTACAAGGTTGCTTTGTCCCATGTTCCAACCGTCAATGAAAACAAATTTTACATCTGGGTTTTCAGGAACTACTGTTTCAAGAGCTGCGCCAAAAGCAAAGCCCGGGCAAACAACTACTTTTGCACCGTTTTGAATTGCAAGTCTGAATGCATTGACACGGTCCTGGTCTTGTGCGTCTGCGCCGTTTTGTGGTTTGTAGTACTTGTAAGTAATATCGTGGTTGTAAGCGTATTCCTTAACACCGTTCCAAGTACCTTCGTTAAAAGAGCCGTCCTTCAAGTCACCGATATCGGTAATCATTGCAATTTCGTATTTTCCGTCTTTTGAATAATCGCATTCATCAGGAATTTCGTTGTTACCGCATGCTACGAGAACGCCGACCATTGAGAACATCATTACTACTGCGAGTAAAATGCCTAAAAGTTTTTTCATGTTTTACCTCCAAAAATATAATATCCTATATTTATTCTCCCTAAGGAGTAATAGGCGCAAACAAAACTCAATGCTATTCAGTTTTTATTATTGTATCATAGATATTTTTTTTAGGCAAGGTTTTTGACGCTGACAATACGAACATTTTTGTGTTAAAAATTTTTATACCGACATATGTGCTTTTCTGCTGTTATATGTTTTAATAATTATATTTTATTTTTAATAACAATATTAAATATAAAAAAAATGAGAGCGTAAAAAACTCTCATTTTTTGTTTGTAACTGTTGCGCCGTTCAATTTTTGCCACAAAAAACTGCAGGCACAAAATATTGTGTTATTGCAAAGTTTTGCATGCCGATTCCCCCTACCAAAGGTTTGTAGGTGCTTGTTTGTTTATACAGGCCTGTTTTTTCAGCAATTATTAAGTTGCGAAAGCATTTCATCAACGTCAACGCCGTGTACTGCCGCAGCCTCTTCTACCGTTTCTTGATGGGCCATCAAACAGTGGATGCAACCCATACCGTACATACCGAAAACTCCAGCCGTTTCCGGCTTTGTTTGCAACACTTCAATAATACTCATATCCTTTGTAATCATATTGTTAAATCTCCTTTATTGTTTTTTATTGTACATCAGACGCTAAAAAAACGCAACCGATATACCGTTATTATTGACATATTTTACCGTTTTTACCTTCAACCGGCGTTTTCACGCAAAAAAATATCAATTTTATGTTTTTTTAAGCAATTGAGTTGACTATTTTGCAGTTTTTTGCTATTATTATCGGGCAAGAATAATTACTTGCATCACAATTGGAGAGATGGTTGAGTGGTCTAAGGCACACGCTTGGAAAGCGTGCGAGGTTAGTAGCCTCCGAGGGTTCGAATCCCTCTCTCTCCGCCAATGCATTACCTAAGTAACAAATAGGTATTATTGCAAGACAGGTGCGCAGCGACTGCACAGTAGGTACATTTGAAAAAAATAATTTGCCTGCAGGTACCATCAGAAACAAAAATGGCTGAGATACCGGAAGCGATAAACGTATTGGAACAATACGCAAAGAAGGCAACAAAAAAATAAATATTGTGCACAAAGCGAAGGGTTTTAATGTTAAATAGAGTTACGTGTTGTATATGTAATTTCCACGTTAAAAACATTAAATGTAAATTCTGTTACAATCAAATAATTTATACGGAAGTGTATCGAAGCGGTCACAACGAGGCGGTCTTGAAAACCGTTTGGGTGCAAGCCCACGGGGGTTCGAATCCCTCCACTTCCGCCAATCGTAACCTAATACGAACCCTGTGTTTGTATTAGGTTTTTGTTTTATTTATGGCTTTGCGTTGATGTTTTAGCTGTCAGAGATGGCGTTTGCACGGAATTGTCGTTAGTTCCAAGTAAGTTGCCACGTTTTTTGTTTACAGTTGTCCGAACGGCGATTATGCCGTGAAAGGTTCTTGACGTGAGTAGGAGTGTGTTAGGCTGTTTAACCGAAAGGCAAGAAAAAAGCCTCCACGGAGGCTGTGATGTGCACCTCCTAAAGTGTCTAACTTTTGGGGTACACCCCACTGTCAGGCTTGGCTATTTAATGCCTTACCAACGCACTCCGAGGAGGCTCACGTCAAGAACACCATGGAATAAAAGCCGTTCAGACGTACATATCTACTTGCACATATTTACCGTAAAGACGTTTGTTTCGTACCAATAATGGTGTTTTACCTGTCTTGTTGCATAAAAATAGCCCCGACTGTTCGTCAGGGCTAATGGTTAACGGGGTGTTGTAGTGTATTTCAATTTTGTCGTCAAATAGCACTACTTTTTTAATTAGTACGTCAATAAGTTGCGGTGCTTCTAATCGCATCGCTTCATCGTAAAATTCACGTATTTGTTGTTCGCTGAGTTTCGTCTCACTTTTGCTTTTTTCTATCAGTATCTTTTGTTCAAGTTCGTCAAGTTTTGCTTCTAATTCTTGCATACGTTTGTTTGTCGTATTATTCATAATACCCATTTCTATTGCTTTCATCACGTTTTCCAGTGCTACTTCAGTGCTACGTTTTTCCTTTAACAACAAATTTGTTGCAGGGTTGTTGTCCATCATTTCGTCTTGTAACTTCAACAAGTATTTTACAACGTTATCTATTACTTGCGGTTTGGATAGTTCCATTAACACACAATCCAATACAAAGTTGTCCAACACTTCTTGACGTATCATTGTTTTGTGGCAATTACTGCCGTTGTTTCTTCCTTTGCATTTGTAGTAATGGGCTGTTTTACCTGTATGAGAAGTTCCGCCTATACCTGTTATTGGATTTCCACAATATCCGCATACAACCTTGTTTTTTAGCAAATATCTTGTCATCACACTTCTTTTTCCGTTCTTATTCTTTTCAACTTTAATTCGTACTTTTGCAAATATATCAGTCGGTACAATTTGCGGGTAGATGTTATCAAAAATCTCGTCGTCGTGTTTGTATATGCCGGAATACTTTTCGTTTTTCAGTATGTTGTAAACCGTGTTTCTTGCAAACGGTTTGCCTTTGTTAAGTATTCCACGTTTGTTCAATTCATCAATAATATCCGTTACGTAAACTCCCATAGCGTATTCGTGAAATATATGCTTTACTACTTCCGCACTGTCATTATCTATTACAACCTTATGGTTTTCTACTTTGTAACCGTATATTAATGTACCACCTGTAAAGTTGCCTTTTGCTCGTGTTTCTTTCATACCACGTTTTACCTTTTGGGATAACTCTTCGGAATAGTATTGGTTCATACCTTCTATTACACTTTCAAGTATTATCCCTTCGGGGCTATCCGGTATGTTTTCCATGGCGGACAATACCTTTACACCGTTTTCCTTTAACGTATGTTTGTGCATTGCCGTTTCGTACTTGTTACGAGAGAATCTGTCAAACTTGTACACAAGCACGTAGTTCCATTGTTTTTTACTGCTGTCGGCAATCATCCGTCTGAAATCCGGACGGTTGTCGTTTGTGCCTGTCATGGCACGGTCAATGTAAGTATCCAGTATAACTATTCCGTTACGCTGTGCATAGTCTTGACAAACGTGAAGTTGTCCTTCTATGCTTTGCTCCGTTTGGTTATCCGATGAATACCTTGCATAAATTACTGCTGTTTTCATATAACCACTATTTTACCTCCTTTGTAGTATTTTGTTTTTGTGGTCTTTCTAGGGACGAAACAAACGGAAGGAAGCGAGTTGTCTAGGGAAGCCTTTAACTGAAAATGTTTGTTTTTGTTTTACTCATTTTTGTTAGTAAAACATTTTCAGTCCCTTGACAACCCCAGCGACTTCCGTTT
>JAZLJV010000083.1:0-10468 GCA_045618025.1 Clostridia bacterium | reverse complement strand
TATCCATTGGCTGAGAGTTATTCTGCAGTATTATGTTTATGTCTGCAGTTTTTCCTTGTTGGTGTTGTGTTTTTTGTTATTTATGTGTGACGATTTTTCTTTTTAGCGCAATTCTTGCCAAAAATCGCAATATTATTGTGTTACAATGCGTCTTAAGGAGAAACATTTATGAAATCTATCGTCGGAGTAGTTGTGTTTTGCGTTGTCGGCATAGTGCTTAGCCTTGCCTACATTATTTTTTTGCTTGTGCGAGAGCATCTTTTACGTAAGCAGGAAGTCATGGAAATCCCCGACCTTAATGTAATAACAATTCCGTTTGACCCACGTCATAAAAGTTGACTTTTTGTTGGTATTTTTATATAATAAAGTCAAAATATGGCATTGCCACAAAAAAGAAGGTATTTTTTTATGACTAACGTACAAATTGCCGGAACCATTGACCACACTCTTCTAAAGCCGGCCACCAAAAAGGAAATAACAAAACTTTGCCAAGAGGCAATTACCTACGGTTTTGCTTCCGTATGCGTAAATCCTTGTCATGTAAGGCTTTGCGCAAGGTTGTTAAAAGGCACAAACGTTAAAGTTTGCACCGTTATCGGGTTTCCTCTTGGGGAAACTTTGCGTGAAAGCAAAGCTTACGAAGCACGTGTTGCCGTAAGAGACGGCGCAACGGAATTGGATATGGTGCTTAACCAAAGTTTCGCAAAAAGTGAAAAGTGGAAAATTGCCGAAAAGGAAATCTCCGCCGTTGTAAAAGCAAGTAACGGCAACACTGTAAAGGTTATTCTGGAAACCTGCAATCTTTCAGATAAGCAAATTGAAAAGGCTTGTCAGGCATGTGTAAACGCAGGTGCAAACTATGTTAAAACCAGTACGGGCTTTGGCAAAGGCGGTGCTACACTTCACCATGTAGAACTTATTGCCAAGTGTGTTCACCCTTACGGCTTAAAGGTAAAGGCAAGCGGTGGCATACACACTCGTGATGAGGCCGTTGCAATGCTTAACGCAGGTGCTGACCGTATCGGCGCAAGCTGTGGTGTTCAAATTGTAACGGAAAACTAATTTTGCCGTTTAACTTGACATTGTAAGCCAAACGTACTATAATTTTATTACAGTAAAACAATTCTTTGGGGCGTGGTGCAATTCCACACCGATAGTTACAGCCTATGAACTTGCCTTTGGCAAGCCGAACGGGTGCAATTCCCGTGCCGACGGTACAGTCCGGATGCGAAAAGAATTGAAATAACGCATTTTGCCGTTATTTTCGCCCTTGGTTTTTCAAGGGCTTTTCTTTTCCCTACCCAAACGGGAGAAAAACAAATGAATAACAACAAAAAAACAGTATCTGTAAGTTATCTTGCAAAAATTGCAATGCTTTCCGCCGTTGGCGTAGTGTTGCTGTTTTTGGAGTTTCCTATTTTTCCGGCAACGCCGTTTCTTAAGCTTAACATTTCCGATTTGCCTTCACTGCTGGCCACGTTTATGTTCGGACCGATAAGCGGTGTAGTGGTAAATGCCGTAAAGGTCGGCACCTGTTTGCTTATGCGTGGAACATCTACCGGTTTTGTGGGAGATTTGAGTAACCTTGTAAGCGGTAGTTTGTATGTGCTTACTGCCGGGTTTATTTACAAGTATAACAAAACAAAAAAAGGCGCAATAATTGCTTTGGTTGTAAGTAGCGTTGTGTTTTGTATTTCTATGTGGGTGTGCAACAACTTTTTCCTTTTCCCGTTGTTCGGTCTTACGGATGTTGCCACAAAACGTCCGCTTTTGTGGTGGTCGGTGCTGTTTAACATAGTAAAAACAACGTTGACTTGCATTGCAACTTTTTATCTTTACAAAAGCACTCATAAATTGTTTGACAGGTTTTAGTATGAAAACGGTTTTTACATCTCATTCGGTTGACGATACAATTAGTTTTGCACAAAATTTTGCAAAAACATTGCAGGGTGGCGACGTGGTATTGCTAAGTGGTGAACTTGGCGCAGGCAAAACGCATTTTACTAAGGGCTTGGCTTTGGGCATTGGCATTACCGATACCGTAACAAGTCCAACGTTTACCCTTCACAATGTTTACTACGGCAGTGCACTTACGCTTAATCATTTTGATTTTTACCGCATAGAAGACAGTGAAGAAGTTGCTGTTTTGGGGTTGGATGAAGTGTTTTTTCAAAAAGAGGGTGTAAGCGTTATTGAATGGTGTCAAAAGGAGGCATGTTTGTTGCAGAAAAATCACATGATAATATTTATAGAAAAATCGGGAGAAGACTCCCGTACAATTACGGTGGAAAGATGAAGGTTTTGTTTGTAGATACCACAACGGCAGATTTGGTTTGCGCCGTTGTTACGGAAAACGGTATTATTGACGGCAGTATAAAAAACTTGGGAACACATCACAGTGAAGTGCTTTGTGATGCCGTTGGGGCTCTTTTGCAAAAGGCAAACCTTTCTTTTGCCGATTTGGATGCTTACGCCGTTGCAAAGGGTCCGGGCAGTTTTACCGGCATTCGCATTGGCATTGCCACGGTTAAAGGCTATGCAACAGCGGTAGACAAACCGTTTATATCCGTTTGCACGTTAGAGGCAATTGCGCTCTCACGAAGTTGCAAAAACGCAGGGAAGGCAGTTATTGATGCCGGCAACGGTTACTACTACGCAAGTTACACTTCTGCTGAAAATACCCCGCCTTGTCTTATTGCCTACGATGACATTCGGGCAAATAATGCTGGCAAAAGCACAAGTGCGTGCGATTTTTTGGATGGCAGTGCAGATATTATTCGTCGTGATTTTGCCGGTGGCAACTTGACGGGTGATGTTTCGCCACTTTACATACGCCGTTCACAGGCGGAGGAACTACGCAAATGATAAAACAGTTAGAGTTCACAATGGAAAACGTTTTTCAAATTGTAGAGATAGAAAAACAGTGTTTTAAGGGCTCGGCGTGGAATATCCACGCAGTGCAGGGGGAGTTCAACAACAAGTATTCCTACTTTTTTGGTGACGTTGAGGAAGACGGTACAATTAACGGTTATGTAAGCCTGCGCATAATGTACGAAGAAGCGCAGTTCTGTAACGTTGCCGTGTTGCCAAATAAACGCCGTAACGGAGTGGGAACGGCACTTGTTAACTGTGCTATTGCGTTTGCCAAGCAACAAAACTGCAAGTATGCAGAATTGGAAGTAAACGTGTGTAACAGTGGCGCAAAAGGTTTGTACGAAAAGTGCGGTTTTGCCGTGGAAGGCGTTCGCAAAAACTTTTACCGCCATTGCGACTACGACAGTAAGGATGCCTACACTATGACTTGTTCGTTGGTGGAAGAAGACGAACCTATCGGCGCATTTACCGATGGTGACTAACAAAATTGTTGCTTGTAGAGTGCGTCATTGCCGGTTTATCGGCAGATGATGAAATAATTTGATATTGTATCAGGGCAGTCCTATTGCGGACTGCTTTTTTATGCGGTTTTTGCACAATTTGTAACTTTTTGTTGCAGAACATCATATATTACTGTGTGAAAAGTAGCAACGTACATTTTTTAACAGTGGGCGAAGGAAGCGTAACATATGTGTTTTTGCATGGCTGGGGATGTGACAGCAGTCAGTTTTTGCCTGTTGCAAAACATCTTACCAACGCAAAGTGCTATTTGCTTGATTTATGGGGATTTGGCCGAACGCCCTCACCCGATGAGGCGTGGGACTCGCATGACTACGCTTTGAGGCTACACATGTTTTTTGTGGAGCACAACATAAAAAAAGCCGTTGTCGTGGGGCACAGTTTTGGCGGTAGGGTGGCGCTTTCCTTTGCTGAAGCCTATCCGAAACGGGTTCAAAAGCTGGTGTTGGTGGCATCTGCAGGGCTACGCCGTGTTTGTCTTAAGCGAACGGCAAAGGTTGCTTTGCACAAAGTAAAAAAGTTGCTTGTACGCCTTCACGTCATAAAAACCTATACGCCCACCGGCAGTGCCGATTACAACGCAGTAAGCAGTAAAATGAAGCCGACATTTTTGAAAATTGTGCGTGAAAACCTTACACGTGTCGCCAAAAACGTAAATACGTCAACGTTGTTGGTTTACGGCAATAGTGACAAAGAGACACCTCTTTGGATGGCAAAACGTTTTAATAAATATATTGCGGACAGCGTTTTGATTACCGTTGAAGGCGGACATTTTGCCTTCTTTTGTCAACCTGAAAACTCCGCCAAAATGTTAACGGAATTTGTAGGTGCAAAATGAAAGTGTCTTTTTGTTTAATTGCAGGCTTGTTGTTATGTGCCGGAAGTACCGAGTGCATACGAACACTTCAGAGCGGTAGTTACAAACCACAACGTGGCTACGCAAAAATAGTTGTAAGCAGGTACTATCTTGTTTTGTCGGCTGTTCAAATTGTTTGCCTTTTGCTGTTAAAAGTAAGTGCAAATAAGTGGTGGTTTACAGCTGTATTTTGTGCTCTTGCCGTTATTGTTTGCGCAAAAAAACGAAAAACTCCGTTGGTGCTTACCAAACGTGTGTGGCGCCTGCTTACCGTAAACTTTGCAATAATTGTTTTGTTTGCATATTTTTTTAATATTGCTTATGCGCCGGCATTGTTACCGCTGTTTACCTTTGTTTCGTGGGCGATAACATTGCCTGCCGAGTGCACGGTTAACGCCTATTATTTGCTAAAATGTCGCAAACGCATTATCAGTAGCGGTGCATCTGTTATTGCAATAACCGGCAGTTATGCAAAAACTTCCGTAAAAGATATGCTTGCCGTGCTTTTGCCGAATGCAATTACTGCCGACGGTAGCTGTAACACGCCACTTGGCATTGCAAAGTTTGTAAACAACAGCAGTCTTTTTAGCGAGGCAAATTTGCTTAAAGGCAAATATCTGGTGTTGGAGTTCGGCGCACGAAAGCGTGGTGATATTCGTCGTTTATGCAAACTTTGCCTACCCTTTTACGGTATTGTAACGGGTGTGTGTGGTCAACATCTCAAAACTTTCGGAACGCTTAAAAACGTTGCCGAAACCAAGCGTGAACTTGTGGAAAATCTTCCGCAAAACGGTTGCTGTGTGCTTAACGGCGGTGATGAAACCGTGCGCTCATTTGCCGATTACGGTAAATGCAAAAAGGTGCTTTCCGATTGCGTAAAAATAAGCGAATTGCATTGCACTACAAGCGGTACGGATTTTTATTGCGAAACAAACGGTCAAAGAGAATTTGTTTGGGTTGATCAGTTCTCGGTAGCTGTGGCAAAAAATTTTTCTTTGTGCGTGGCACTGATGTCGGAAATGGGCTTTCCGTTGAATGTAGCAGTGCAAAACGCCAAAAAATTGCAGTGCACGCCACATCGTATGCAACTTGTAAACAACGGCAGGTTTTACATTTTGGATGACAGTTACAATGCCAGTTTGCCCGGTGTAACTGCTTGTGCCGAAACTCTTTTGCATTTTAACTGTACAAAAATAGGCATTTTGCAGGGTATTGTAGAGGCAGGCAAACAAAGCTATTTGCAAAACGTTCAAGTTGGGCAAATGCTTGGCGGTGTTTGCGATGTCGCTATTGTTGTCGGTGCCAACAAAGTAGCACTTGCAGAGGGCGTTTTGGGCACCACGTGTAGGCTTTTAACGGCAAATTCGTTGCAACAAGCTGTAGAAAAAGCAGGTGAATACCTATCTGAAAACGCACTGTTGCTGTTTCAAAACGACCTGCCTGATAACATAAATTTGTGAGGTGTTTTTATGAATGTAATGCTGTTTTACGGCGGAAAAAGTAACGAGCACGATGTTTCCCTTATTACGGGTTGTCTTGCAAAGGCGCACTTTGACGGCGACGTATTCTGCGCTTTTTTTGACGGCGAAAACAACTGTTTTTTGGTGGACAGCGCACTTACTCCACAACAACATCAAAACATTAAGACTAAAAATGTGTTGGTTTTTCCTACGGGCAGACGTCAGGCTTGGGTGGTAAAACACGGCGTTGTTGTGCGCAAAATTGATGTTGATGTGGCGGTAAACTGTTGTCACGGCGGTTGTGGTGAAGACGGCAGTTTGTCGGGGCTGTTGCGCCTTGCCAATATTCCGTATGTGGGTAGCAGTGTGGCGTCTTCGGCCGTGGCAATGGATAAAACCTTGACCAAAATATTTTTAAGGAGTTTGGGTGTTGACGTTGTGGAAAGCGTTTCCATAACAAATAATCAGTTTATAACAGGCAGTTTGCAGGTGGTGGAACAATTGGGCTATCCCGTTATTGTCAAACCCGCCGGACTTGGCTCAAGCATTGGCATCAGCATTGCCGAAAACGCCGAACAATTGCAAAAAGCGTTGAACCTTGCCTTTACCTACGATGATTCCGTGCTGTGCGAAAAAGCTCTTACTAATTTTAATGAGTTTAACTGTGCGGTGCTTAACGTTAACGGCAAAAACATTGCAAGCAATGTAGAAATGCCCGTCATGCACGGAAAAATGCTTTCATTCGGAGATAAATATCTTGCCGGTGCGTACCTTCCCAAGGGTGAACGCAAAAGTAACTTGCCTTCAGAATTGTTGCCGTTTGCCGAAAAAGCCAAGGAAACAGCTGTTTTTATATACCAAGCCCTCGGCTTTGGCGGTGTAGTGCGCTTTGATTTTTTGCTGGATAATACTTCGCAACGATTGTACCTTAACGAAATTAACGCCGTGCCCGGCTCACTTGCCTACAATTTGTTTCAGGATACCTTTGGTAAGCAGGAGTTCGGCGCATTGCTGATAGGTGGCGCTCTTGCCGACTTTGACAAGCGAAACAAACTTACTTACGTATTTATGTCGGACATTTTGAAAAGCGGACACGCAAAAAATGAGTGAATGTGCCAAAGTTTAGCCAATAACATTTACAATTAACATAAAAAAAGCTATTTGTGATGCAAACAAAAAGTCTATTGCCTAAAAAGTGCTTTAATGCGCAAACAGCCAGGGCATGTGCAAGCACTTTTTATTCAATATAGGTTTGCATTGTAAAAACAATTGTGAACTATTGGGGCAATCACGTGGTTTTTTAGACAAAAAACGGCGTATTTGATATGCCTGTTTTTAAGCGGTAAGTTATTGTGGACGGCACAAATATTTACAGTTTGTATTTGCTATGAAATCAAGCAATTTTGTCGTTTTTGTTGCAATTTTAAGTTTTTGACAGTTATTGTTGACAACCGTGTGGCAGTTATATTACAATAAAACAAAAAACTACGGAGATGTTTAACGTGCAAATACCTGTTCTTTTTGGAATGTTGACAACATTTTTATCTACCGATGGCGTGGTAAATGCCGATTTTTTGGCGCAAAAATACGAAATAAGCAAGCGCACCGTGTACCGCTATGTAGAAACGTTGAGCGAAAGCGGTGTCCCGTTGGAAAGTCACCTTGGCAGAGGTGGCGGTTGGTCGGTGGTAAGTGCATACAAACTTGGCGCAACCTACCTTACCAAAGAGGAATATGCCATACTTTTTAACCTGCTTGATGCTTGCGAAGATAAGCAGGTTCAAGGCATTTCCGACAAGCTCAAGTGTCTGCTTCGTGGCTGATCCCTCTGTTTTTTCGTCGGATATGCTTGGCTGTTTTTACTTGTTGCTTTGCGTAAGCGTATTTTTTGTTGCATAACTGCTTTTTTTGATTGTCGTTTCTTTATTATAAAAAAGCACGGGTGTTTACCGTTTGAAGACACGTGTAGCCTTTTTTGTTATCTAAAGTCTTCTTTTTGCTTAAAAAGCGTTGCGTATATTTTATTTTCGTGTAAGTATTTCAACAACTTTATCAGTGCCGTCAAATTGCAGTTTTTGTGCCTTTATGCAAAACGATGCCTTGTTATTGTATACCTTGGTAACAACTTCGGCAAGGCTGTCAATGTTATCCTCGTTTAGTACTATGCCTACGCCCTGTTTTGCAAAAAACTCGGCGTTTTTTTGTTGTTCGCCTCGTGAGTGTTTTTTTAGCGGTACGGCAACAAACGGCAGGTGGTTTTTTGTCAGTTCCGCAAGGGAGTTTGCACCTGCACGTGTTACGCACACACCGGCAGATGCGTACAAATCAAAAATGTTTGTAACGTATTCCGCCTGATGTATTTTTGCATTATTTATGCTTTTACTCTTGCCGGTAATTACAAAAACGTCAAACGTTTGGCAAAGTTTTTCCGCAGTGTTTTCCACTGCAGTGTTCAATGTGCCTGCGCCCAAACTGCCACCCATCACAAGCAAAACCGGCTTTTTGCCGTCAAAGCCCATTGTTTTCAGCCCTTTTTGCCTGTCACCTTTTTCTTCACGCAAAATTGCACCTACCGTCTGGCATTTTTTGCACGGAAATGCCGAGAGTTTTACGTCGGCAAACAAAAACGATATTTTGTTGGCAAGGCCGGGAGTAACGTCACTTTCGTGAACTACGGTTTTTATGCCGAGTTTTTTGCCGGCAATTACCACCGGTAAACCGACAAAACCGCCTTTGCTGAAAATTACGTCCGGCTTAATTTTTTGCAAAATTCGTTTACATTGCTTTACGCTTTTAGCCAGTTGGAAGGGTAGCATAAAATTTTGCAACGTTAGCTTTCGCACCAATTTGTGAGCCGTAAAAGAGTAGTAGCCCTGTAGCGCACCTTGTTCAACAAGTGGCTGAATAAGTCGTTTTTCCATACCGTTTGTACCAAGATAGTACACATTGTGGTTGCTAAGTTTCTCCAAAAGGGCAATGTTGGGTGTTACGTGGCCGGCAGTTCCGCCACCAGTCAAAACAATTTTCATACTGATAGTTTATTTAGTTGATGCAAAAATATTAACAAAAACAACAAAGACCGGCATTTTTGCAATGAGTATTGACATTTGTTGTAACACGTTGTAAAATATACGCAGTAAGGGAGGGTATTGGTATGAAACAATCTCGTTTGGCAACTCACGATGGCAAACAAATTGTGCTTTACGTTTGGGATGAAGTTGCTTCGCCTAAGGCTGTGGTAAAAATTGCACACGGCATGGCAGAGCACTCTGCACGGTACGACGGTTTTGCAAAGTTTTTGAATGACAACGGCTTTGTGGTGGTAATGCACGACCAACGTGGCCACGGTCTGACTGCGGAAAAAGGCTGTTTGGGCTTTGAAAGTGGCGACATGTGGGAAAACGACGTAAGAGACCAACTTTTTGTATTGGACTACTGTCGGGAAAAATACCGTTTGCCTTTGTTTATGATGGGGCACAGCTACGGTAGTTTTGTTACTCAGGCAGTTATAGAGCGTCGTCCCGACGTTAAAGGGTTTGTGCTGTGCGGTTCAAACTATATGAGCGGTGCAAGTTTTCGCTTGTGTTACCAAATTGCACGCATAATGTGTCACAACAAAGGCGGAAGTTACCCCGCAACGCTTCTTGCAAACCTTTCTTTCGGTGCGTACGAAAAGAAAATACCCGGCAAAAATAATTGGCTTAACCGTGATAGCGCCGAAGTGCAAAAGTATAACAATGACGAAATGTGCGGATTTGTCTGCAGTGCAAATTTTTATCGTTGTTTTATGCTTGGCACACGCAATTTGTACAAAAAGGAGTCGTATCAAAATGTTGATACCGCCGTGCCACTGCTTATTATTGCCGGCGAAAACGACCCAGTGGGTGACTTTGGTAAAGGGGTAAAAAAACTTGACAAGTTTTATCGTGAAAAGGCAGGTTGCACCGATGTTACCCTTAAACTGTGGCCCGATTGCCGTCACGAAATTCTTTTGGAACTTAACAAAACGGAAGTTTTTGAAACCATTCTTGACTTTTTCAACAAAAAACTTGCTTAATTAGTATTTCAGGTTTAACGTAATTTTGCGATTATTCAAGCCGGCGAACAATGTTGTTCGTCGGCTTTTTGTTTGTTAAACGTTGATGTTTTTTGTGTTTTGTTGTAATTTTGTTTGTGTTTTGTTGTTGCGTTTTTGCGGTGTGTTCAGTAAACTTTTTGCCGGGCAGATGCTATTTGTTATTTTGCCGGTGTAGCTTAAAAAACACAATTTGTTGCATCGGCAAGCTGTTTCTTTTGTCTGCAATTTACTGGTAATTATTCTGTATATGCAACGATTATGCAAAATATTAAATACAATTGTATTTAATATTTTTTAATTTGTAAAAATATGCATAAAACTGTTGCAAAAATCCGAGTAGTGTGGTATAATACTTTTAAGTAAAATGTACCGCTATCAGCAAGGTAATTGCCATGTTCGGTGCTTTTTAGTCGTGCTGTTTGCACGTTACACAATACTTTTTACGGAGGATTTTTTATGACTGTAAAATCTTACGAAGCAAAGGATATCCAGGTTCTGGAAGGGCTTGACGCTGTGCGTATGCGCCCCGGTATGTATATTGGTACAACGGGCAAAAACGGCTTGCACCATATTCTTTGGGAAATTGTAGATAATGCCGTTGATGAAGCCGCAAACGGCTTTGCAACTTCGGTTAAAATTGTTTTGCATGCCGACGGTAGCGTTACCGTAAGCGATGACGGC
>JAZLJV010000082.1:0-4751 GCA_045618025.1 Clostridia bacterium | reverse complement strand
AACATTGCCGACTACAACGGTAAAAGAGTGGCTGTGGAAGGTAACGTTGTAAAAACTTACAACAACGGCGTTTACGTTGAACAGTACGATGCGGAAGACGACCTTTACTACGGTATTTACGTTTACGGCGGTGCATCTGTTAACCCAATGGTTCGTATTGCACTTACCAACGGCAACGTTTTGCGTGTTGTAGGTAAAGTAAGCGAATACAACGGCACGTACCAAATTACCGACGTAAACTACAACCCGTATGACCCAACCAACATAAACAATATCAGCATTTTGGGCAATGGCGCAACACCGTCCTATTCGGAAGTTTCCATTGAACGTTTCCTTGGTAAGGAAACGGTAGTGGTAAACGACGATGAAACCGGTGAATACGATTTTGCCTACCTTGCACTTGATAGCACAATTACTATCAAAGATTTGCAAGTTACCGATATTTTTACTACCGTAAATGAGGAAAGTTCTTCCGTAGGTGCAATGACAATGACTTGCAAATGCGGTGGAAAAACCATTACGGTAAGAACGCAAGTCCTTTACGACGGCGAAGGCAACCTTGTTACGGCAAGTGCTTACAACGGCAAAACCATAACCGTCAAAGGCATTGTTGATATCTACGAAGGTGCATACCAAATTCACGTGTATGACGTAGAAGATATCACAATTCAAAACTGAAAGTCTTTTCAAAGATAAAATATTAAAAAGGAGAAAAAATCATGAAAAAAAGACTGATCACACTAATGCTAGTTATTGTTCTCGCATTCAGCATGTTTGCGTTTGCAGCATGTGAAGAGAACCCTGATGCAGAAGGTTCATTCTTTGACACGGCAATCAGCTATGTTAAAGACCTTTGGGACAAAGTGTTTGGTAAAGAACCGACACCGGGTCCTGATATTGACCCTGCAACACTTATTGACAATGTTGTAAGCTACGTAAAACAACAGGCTGAACAACAAAGTTCACAAGCATACGGAGACTTTGAAGTTATTGCTTCTCAAACTATTCGTGGTTGCAAGTTCAACGTAGAATGGATTGCTGAAGTAACAACGGAAGGCCTTACCACCGGCGACCAAACCGTAAAAGTTGAAGCAGGCTCTGAAGGCTTTGCAAAAATTAACGTTTACGAACTTTCCGGCGTAGATTTTGCTTTCACACTTAAAGCAACGGTAAAATCTGAAGACGGCACAGTTTCCAAAGAACTTCCTGTAACATTCAGTTTTGAAAAACCTGCTTGCCTTCCAATGAGTTTTGAACAAGTAAAAGCTCTTGAAAGTGGTGCTTCCGGTACCGTTAAAGGTATTGTACTTGCTATTTCTTCCGTAAAGAACGGCAACTCACGTAACAACCTTTGGTTGTACAATGCAGAAGATGGCGTTGGTTACGAAGTTTATGCATCCAGCACCGATCCTGTTGATTTGGGTATTGAAGTAGGCGACACCATTTGCGCAATGGGTAACTACAAACTCTACAATGGTATTGATGAATTTGAAAAGGCTTCCTACTTCCTTGTTGAAAAAGGAACTGGCGTTCCTGCAGCAAAGGATATTACCGCTATCTATACTGCAGCAGCAGACCTTAAGGATTCTGCATTTACGGCACTTAGCGGACAACTTGTAACAATCAAAGGCGTAAAAATTACAGGTGAAAACCTTAGCAACGGTTACTTTAACTTTGTATTGGGCGGAAAAGAAACTTACGTTCGTATTTCTTCCTCTGAATGTCCATTCTCTGCTGCAGAACAAGAAACATTCAAAGCTGACCACCTTGCAAAGAACGACTGGACAGCAAATGTTACCGGTATTGTAAACTTCTACAACGGCAATATGTACCTTGTTCCTGCTAATGCTAACGCATTTGAATACATTGAATACGCTCCAACTCCTGCATCCGACAAAGTTGCAGCAGTAAAGGCTGAACTTACAATGCCTTCACAAATTCAAATTAGTGGCGACACAACTCTTGCAACAGCCGGCAACACCTATGCAGACGTTACAATTGCTTGGTCCTTCAAAGAAGGTACAACTCACGTTGCAGCTACTATTGAAGATAACATCTTAAAAGTTACTCTTGGTGAAAAGGAAACAATCACTCTTGTTGCTACACTTACTTGTGGCACAGAAAGCGATACAAAAGAATTTGAAATTGAACTTGCTTCAGCACAAATCAACTGGATTACCGCTGAACAAGCTATGGAAATTGCACGTGGACTTGACAGTAGCAAGAACGAAATGACTACTGAAAAGTACTTTGTTTACGGCACAATTCTTGACGACCCAACCGCTGACTACTGCAATTTCCACTTTGTTGGAACGGACGAAAAGACAAACGGTATTGTTGTTTACGGTTTGTGGGCTAACGAAACCGAACGTTACGGTTCAAAGCGTGAAATCAGTGAAATCCCTGTAAGCAAAGGACAAACCGTATTCCTTTATGCTAACATTCAAAACTACGGCGGAAAACTTGAACTTGCAAACGCACTTCTTCTTGAAGCACCTGAAGCTGGTTCCTGCAAGGAAAACCCACTTACCGGCGCACAAGCATTTGAAATGGCTAAACTTTTGGACGGTTCTACCAACCAAACAACTGAAATCAAGTACTACATCAAGGACGTTGTTTTGGATGCACCAACCGCTGACTACTGCAACTTCCACTTTGTAGGAACAGACGAAAAGACAAACGGTCTTGTTGTTTACGGTTTGTGGCAAGATGCCGACAACCGTTACGGCACAAAACGTCAAGTATCTGAAATCCCGTTCGGTATGGGCTACGAAGTAACACTTTACGGTAACCTTCAAAACTACGGCGGAAAGTACGAAATCACCAACGCACTTCTTGTAAGCTACGAAGCACCAAAAGCACACGTTTGTCAACACGTTTGTGCTGTTTGTGGCGGATGCAAAGATGCTGACTGCACCGACCCTGTTTGTGCAACAAAATGTTCTTGCCCTACAACCACAATACACGCAGGTACACTTGCTGACCCATACACAGTTGCAGACGTTCTTATTGAAGCAGGCAAACTTGCACAAAATGCTTACAGCACTGATATGGTTTATGTAAAAGGTATTATTACCGCTATTAACGATAAAGGTTCTTACTGCCAAAACATTTACCTTGTTGATGAAGCAGGTTCAACAACACAATTCCTTGTTTACTCCGCAAACGAAACAGAACAAGTTGTTGACCCATGTGTAGGCGATACAGTAATTATTTACGGTTATATTGAAAACTACTATGGCACTTTGGAAATGACCAACAAAAAGATTGGTGAAGTTAACAACTACCCAACCTTCCAGGCTATTGAAAGAGCTTCCAGCGCAATCGCAATTGATGCTGAACACGCAACAGTAAAAGATGTAAGCGGTGCAGACCTTGTTACAAGTGCTGAAAACGCAAGCACAATTTCCTTCAAAGTTACGGCTGAAAGCGGTTACGTACTTGATGCAGTAAAAGTTAACGGCAAGGAAGTAAAAGCAACCGATGACGTTTACACTGCTACAGTTACAGGCCCAATCACCATCTTAGTTGAAACGCACGAACAAGGCGCAGTTGTTCTTCCAAAGGAAACCATTGCTTACACCGGCACAAGCACGGGTAACATGGACGGCAAAAACCAAGCAGCATTGCTCGGCTGTACCGATAGCACAATTTCCGTTGTTAGTGCAAAAACAAACGACGGTACAAACAACGTTGGTCTTAACAAGGACGGCACAATGCGTCTTTACAAAGGCCACACATGCGAAATGACCATTTCCATTACCTGTGGTAAAATCAAGAGCATTGCTATTGAATTCGGTGCTACTTACGGTGCTTGTGAAGTTGCTGTTGGCGGAACTCCTGTTGCAGTAGCAAGCGGTACGGCTGCCGCAAACAATATGGCAGTTTACAACATGGATGCTACTTCCGTTGTTATTTACAACACACACGCTGATACGCAAGTTTGGATCAAGTCTATAACTATTGAATACGAACCGGATGCTTCTCACGTTCACACATTTGACCAACAAATTGTTGAAGCTTCTCACTTGGCAAGTGAAGCAACATGTGTTGCAAAAGCAACTTATTACTATAGTTGTGAATGTGGTGCAAACGGCACTGAAACATTTGAAAGTGGCGAATTTAACCCTGCAAACCACGCAAGCGCACTTGTTGAAACATCTGCAAACGACGAACATAAAGCATACTGGAGTTGCGCAAGCTGCGGAATGTACTACGCTGACAGCGAAGGAACAAAACTTATTGGTGATGCAACAGCTCTTGCTACTTGGCTTTTGAATGAAGGCAAAGTGGTAGAATTGGCTAAGTATGAATTAGTTACCGATGCTTCACAACTTAAAGCAGGCGACATAATTGTACTTGGTTGTTCTGACAAGGCAAAAGCTGCCGGTGCATTTGACACTTATACATACTTTACAGCAGTTGAAGCCGAGTTTGCAAACGGCATTTTGACATCGGAAAAGGCAATTGAAATAACTTTGGGCGGTACTGCAGGAGCTTGGACTTTGACAACAAGCGAAGGTCAAATTACTACAAGTGCAGCAAAAAAACTCTTGCTTAATGATGATACTCAAAAAACTTGTACAATTACCATTGAAGATAATGGTACAGCAATAATTACGTTCGGTTCATATGGCTCAATTCAGTACAATTCAGGTAGTCCACGTTTCTTAAATTACACCTCAGCTCAGACTGCAATTCAAATTTACAAACTGCAAAGTGCTACCCCAACGCACGAACACGTTTACGAT
>JAZLJV010000081.1:0-5654 GCA_045618025.1 Clostridia bacterium | reverse complement strand
TGACGATTTGCGCTTGGCGGAACTTTTTGCACGCCTTTCCGGTGATGTAAAAGAAGTTATTGTTGCTACCGATACCAGTGCAGAGGGAGAAGCCACGGCAACCTACATTGCACGTACGGTAAAGCAACTTGGCGTAAAGGTTACACGCATTGCGCAGGGTATTTCCATAGGTAGCGAATTGCAGTACGCCGACGAAGTTACCCTTTCACGTGCATTGCAAAACAGAAGAGAAATGTAAACTGCTCAACACCGAACGATACCTCAACCAATAAATTCATTTGTCGGTACCCCGTGTTCAACACAACAACGGCGTTGAAGCGTTGGCGCTGTGGTGCGCCTATGTGCTCTAACGAATAAAAAAAATCGTCGGGGACCCCACGCACGGCGTGTCTATTCCATTTTGCTGGGGAGTAGCATCCTTCGCAAATTACGCTCCATTTGATAAAAGAAATCAAACGGGGACCCCGAGTGCAAAAGTCCCACACAGGTCGCAACTTTTGCGTTTAGTAGAACAAAAAATAGAGTTTAGAAACGAGAAAATGCATTTTGCATTTACAAAACTATGAGATTAGACAAATTTTTGAAAGTATCACGCATTTTGAAACGTCGTACCGTTGCGCAAGAGGCTTGTGACGGTAAAAAAGTTGACGTAAACGGCAAAAGTGCCAAGCCGGCTCACCAATTGAAGGTGGGCGACAAGGTAACAATTCACTTTGCCACAGGCAATTTGACATTTGTAGTAAAACAACTTGCCGAATCGGTAAAGAAAGACCAAGCCGAAGAAATGTACGAAATAGTAACGGATTGACAATGAAAAGTGCAATTATCGTGGCCGGCGGAAGTTCCGTTCGCTACGGAAAAAACAAACTTAATGAAGACTTGCTTGGCGAAACGGTACTTGACCGTGCAGTAGATGCTTTTGTAGGCATTGCCGATCAAATTGTAGTTGTTACCGGCAGTGACTACGTTCGCAGTGGGGTAACGGTTGTAAAAGGCGGTGAAACACGCTTTCAGTCGGTACTTTGCGGATTAAACGCAGTCAGCCAAAGCACAACGCTTGTGGCCATACACGACGGCGCACGTCCGTTTGTTTCCCGCAAAAACGTGGAAATGCTGTTTGAACAAGCGGAAAAATACGGTAGTGCTGTTCCTTGCACCAAAGTTGCCGAAACGCTTTACAACGGTGAAAATACTCCAGTTTGTGTAAACCGTGAAAACTACTTTACCGTGCAGACTCCGCAGGTATTCAATTATCAAAAACTTTTACCGGCCTTAACAATGCAGGGCAGTTTTACCGATGAAAGCAGTAGATTTTTGGCTTTTTACGGTGACGTGCATTTTGTGGAAAGTTTTTCCGCCAACGCAAAAATTACCTACAGCGGAGATTTGCCCGACTTTAAGGTTGGCAACGGCTTTGATGTTCACGCTTTCGGCGAAGGCAGTGGACTTGTTTTGGGTGGAGTAAATGTGCCGTACAACAAAAAACTTGTCGGTCACAGTGATGCCGACGTGGTGTTGCACGCCATTTGCGATGCGGTTTTGTCTGCATGCGGTGCAAAAGATATAGGCGTGCAGTTTCCCGATACTGACGACAAGTATTTGGGCATCAGTAGTAGCGTTTTGCTTAAAAACTGCCTTAAAATTGCCGAAGAAAAGGGCTACGAACCGCTTAACGTTACTGCTGTGGTAATTTGTCAACAGCCAAAAATGACACCTTTTATAGAAAAAATGCAAAACAATGTGGCTGATTTGCTTGGCATTGCGGAAAACTGCGTTGGTATTTCCGCTACAACAACGGAAAAACTCGGTGCGCTCGGCAACGGCGACGGTATTGCCTGTCAAGCCACAGCATTGCTGATAAAACGTTAATTGCCCAATCACGCAAGGCTCTTGACTTAAAAAAGGTTAAGCACACACGTTGTTTGTAATTTGGCGTAAATATTTTTTGTAACTTGTTTTAGTTTTACGACTGCTTATGCAGTCGTTTTTTTTGTGATGATTGATATGTTTGCGGTCGTTTTTTGTGTTAATTGATGTATTTTAGTAATTTAATACAAGTATTTTTACATATTTTACAGTTTTGCGACTGCTTTGCGGTTGTAACTTTTTGTGTTAGTTTTTTTGTGATGATTGATATGTTTGCGGTCGTTTTTTGTTTTTGTTTTTATTGACATATACTGTTATTTGCGGTAAAATATAATTATTAGTAAACAAAAGTTTACTTTTCAATTTTTGAATTATTTTGTATTCGCTATTGACATTTTTGGTGGAAAATAGTATAATTTATGACAGTTCAAAATTTGAAATAAAAAAGGAGGACTTTATGGATGTTACCGCTGTTTTATTGTTAATAGGCAAAATTGCAGCAGCTTACAAATTGGCAATTGCGCCCGTTTATAAGCAATACAAGCTATCAAAAACGGCGTTTGACGTGCTTATATACATAGGCAATCATCCCGGGGTTACCGCCAAGGAAATTTGTGACAACAGGGGGCTTAAGGCCAACCTTGTATCTATGAGTGTGGATAAACTTGTGGATATCGGCTATGTACAGCGTTGTCAGCAGACGGACGACAAACGTTGTGTGGAGCTTTGTTGTACACCAAAAGCGCAACCGTTAATAGAACAAGCAGGGCATATTCAGCGCAGTTTTTGGAAAAATGCCAAATCCAAACTTTCCGAAGTGGAAAAGAGTGTTGTTGATAAGTTTGTTGACGTTATTCAAAATAATGCCGATATTCTTACAAAACCCGATATTAAAGGAGAAAATATATGATTAAAGTTGTAGTTGATACTTTGGGCGGAGATAACGGCGCCAAAGCGGTAATGGAAGGTGTTGCCACCGCACTTAAGCAAATGGACGATTTGCAAGTTGTTTTGACAGGTGACAAGGAATATATTGATAAAGCAATAAGCGAACAAAGTATTGATGCTTCTCGTGTGGAAATTGTGCATGCGCCGGACGAAATTAGCTGTAACGAGTCGCCAACCGATGCAATAAAGCACAAAACGGAGAGTTCGCTTTACAAAGCATTTGAATATTTGCGCAATAATGCCGATGCCAACGCACTTGTTTCCGTTGGTTCAACGGGAGCAATTCTTGCGGGGGCGGTGCTTCGTGTAGGCAGAATTCGTGGCGTAAAACGTCCGGCATTTTGTCCCGTTTTGCCTACTATGGCAGGCGGAATTGTCAGCGTGTGCGACAGCGGTGCAAATGTAGATTGTGACAGTTTGCAACTGCAACAGTTTGCCATTATGGGTAGTTTGTACCTGCAAAGTGCCTACGGCGTGCAAAACCCACGTGTAGCACTATTAAATATTGGTGTGGAAGAAGAAAAGGGTGATGCTCTTCGCAAGGAAACATTTGCCGTACTAAAAAATACCAAACAAATAAATTTTGTAGGCAACATGGAAGCCCGTGAATTTTTGTCCGGTGACTATGACATTGTTGTTGCCGACGGTTTTAGCGGTAACGTGTTGCTAAAATCTACCGAAGGTGCATGTTTGGGTTTGCTAAAAACGTTAAAAACCACCTTTACAAGCAGTTTCAAAAACAAAATGGGCGCACTTTTGCTAAAAAAGAGTATTTACGACATAAAAGACACTATGGATTACAACAACTACGGTGGTGCGGTACTTCTGGGTTCGGCAAAGACCATAGTAAAGGGGCACGGCTCCAGCAAGGCAACGGCAATTTATCACTGTATTGAACAAGCCTACAATATGGAAAAACAAGGCCTTCGCAATGCCATTGCTCAAGGCATAACCGCCTCACTTGAAAACTAATAAATAACAATACAAAGGATGAACACAATGTACACATTATTTACAGATACAGATACTGATATTACGCCGGAAAAAGCCAAAGAATACGGCTATAACCTTATCAGTATGCCATACGTTATTGATGAAAAAGAAATTTACCCTTACGTAGATTTTGATACTTTTGATTATCACACTTTTTATCAAAGTTTGCGTGACGGCACAATGCCAAAAACCTGCGGAATAGATCCGCAAAAGTATTACGACTATTTTGAACCGTTTTTTGCTCAGGGACAGGACGTGCTTTACGTGCACTTTTCCGGAGCAATGAGTGGTACTTTTAACGCTATGCACATTGCAGAACAAATGCTTGCGGAAAAATATCCGGAACGCAAACTTTACACGGTAGATACCAAGGGTATTACCATTTGCAGTTACAATATTGTTTGTGAAATCGGCGAAATGTACAAGCAGGGCAAAACCGCCGAGGAAATTTGCGAATGGGCAAAAACCGAAGTTGACCACTTTGCCATTTATTTTATGGCGGAACATCTGGACTTTTTCCGCAGAAGCGGACGTGTAGGCGGGTTGGCGGCGTTTGTAGGCGGACTGATTGGCTTGCGCCCGATTATGAATATGGGCGAAGACGGCAAAATGAAATCCGTTGACAAGGCAACAGGCAGAAGTTCTACCTTCAACAAGCTTGTAGACTACGTTACTAAGCTTCAGGATGACATAACAAACCACAAAGTTATTATCGGTCACAGCGATTGTTTGCCACTTGCGCAAAAGTTTGCTGAAAAACTTCAACAGGCTTTTGACGGCAAACTTAACATAGAATTTGTTGTGGTAAACCCAACTGCAGGTAGCCACTGCGGACCGGACGGCATTGGCGTGTGCTTCCATGCAGTGCACAGATAAAATAACTTAAAGGATATATTTATGATAGAAATTCGTGAAGTGCAATCAAAAAAAGAAATTAAACAGTTTATAGAATTTCCACTGAAACTTTACAAAGACAATCCGTACTTTGTTCCGCCACTTTACGGCGACGAAAAAAAGATGTTCAAAAAGGGATTTGTCTACAACGATCAATCCAAGCACGTTTGCTTTAACGCTTACCGTGACGGCAAAATGGTAGGGCGCATTCAGGGCATTTTGCAAGTAGCAAGCAACCAAAAATGGAAACAAAAACGTGTACGTTTTAACCGTTTTGATGCTACCGACGACCAAGAAGTGGCCAATGCATTGTTTTCCGCTGTGGAAAACTGGGCTAAAGAACGTGGTATGGACGAGGTAGTCGGACCGCTTGGCTTCAGCGATTTGGAAAGAGAAGGCTTGCTTATTGAAGGCTTTGACCAACTCTCCACCTTTGAAGAACAGTACAACTACCCGTATTACCAACAGCTTATTGAAAACTGCGGTTACAAAAAGGAAGTGGACTGGAACGAATATCAACTGCGTGCACCAAAGGAAAATGACGGCAGACTAAAACGTATGGGAGATTTGTTGTTGCGCAAGTACAAACTACATTTTTGCAACGTAAAAAGCACCAGAGAATTTTTGAATAAGTACAGCAATGCGTTTTTTAATATTCTGGATAAAACGTACGTAGATATTTACGGCACGGTACCTTTTACCGATGCTATGAAAAAGCTTATGATAGACAACTTTAAGCTGATAACGGACAAAAAATACGTTACCGTTATTCTTGACGAAAATGAAAAAGTTGTTGCTTTTGGGCTATGTTTTCCGTCGCTTTCCACAAAAGGCCTGCAAAAAAGCGGTGGACGACTTCGCCCGAGCACTTTGGTTGGGTTATTGCACCACATCAAGCACCCAAAGGTTTAGGATTTGGGCCTTATCCGCATTTTGCCGGTATACCGCAACAA
>JAZLJV010000080.1:0-5121 GCA_045618025.1 Clostridia bacterium | reverse complement strand
GTTCGCCGTTCCACGGTGTACTTACAAGACGTGTTTTGCCATCTTCTTCCAGCCCTTCTGCGCCATCTACAACATAGCCTACACAGTCAATAAGTCGCACATTGGCAGTACTTTTATCTGAAAGTGTCAGTCTTACCGCTTCATTCGGCACAAATTTTGGTTCGGTAGTCATTATCGTTTTGCCGTCTGCCGATTGTGGCAACTCGTCAATTGTGCGTGTAGCTACGTTTTTGTCGGTAATTTCCGGCAAAATCATTGACTTCATAAATCGTGTAATAAATGTAGATTTTCCTGTTCTTACAGGACCTACCACCCCTATGTAAATGTCACCGTCCGTGCGCCGTGCAATATCTTGATAAATATTCATTGTCCTTTCTCCTTCACGCATTTGTTAGATGATATGCGCACAAATGCCCCTTTAGAACAAAAAACAACTCGCTCTATTTGCGGTTTTTATGTTTTGTGACGGTATAATAAAAAAGTGGAAACGTTTTGTTCTCACTTTTTACTTTATATCTATAAAATATTGTTTTTAGCGAAAAATACACAACAATGAAATTTTGACCTTTTAGTACCATGATTGCGTTGGCGTGCAAATGCCGTTAAAGTCTGTTCCATGCCAAGTATTTTTAATATTAAAATTATTCTTCATCGCTGTTACCGTCACGAAAAACAAGTTTAATCGGGGTACCATCCAACGAAAATGCTCTGCGCAAATAGTTTTCAAGATAACGACGATAGGAAAAATGAATAATATCGGCATTGTTAGCGAAGAAAATGAAGGTTGGCGGTTGCACACCGGTTTGCGTAGCATACTTTATCTTACCACGTCTACCCTTTTGAGAAGGCGGTTCTACGGCACGTGTTGCATCGGTTACAACGTCATTAAGCATACCTGTTGTAGCACGGAAGACAGATTTTTGGTAAACATAATTCACCTCTTCCAAAACTTTGTTTACTCGTTGACCGGTAAGTGCCGAAATTGTCAAAAAGCGGAAATAATCCATAAAGGCCAAATCTGTATTAAGTTTTTTCTTGAATGTTTCAATGGTTTTGGTGTCTTTTTCAATCAAATCCCACTTGTTTACAACAATTACCGACGGTTTACCCTCTTCGTGAATAAATCCCGCTATTTTTACGTCCTGTTCGGAAAGCCCTTGTTCGGCATCAAAAACAATCAGACACACATCGGCACGACGAATTGCGTTAAGTGAGCGCATAACGCTGAATTGTTCAACGCTTTCATCGGCAATTGCACGTTTTTTGCGCATACCAGCCGTATCAATAATTACGTATTTTTGGCCATCCGCTTCAAACGGAGTGTCAATAGCATCACGCGTAGTGCCAGCAACATTTGTTACAATTGTGCGTTCATACCCCAAAATTTTGTTTACAAGTGAGCTTTTGCCAGCGTTTGGTTTGCCCACTACGGCAATTTTTATTGCATCGGCATATTCTTCCTCGTCTGTTTCGGGAAAATATGAAATAACTTCGTCCAAAAGGTCGCCGACACCTTGTTTTTGCTCTGCAGCAATAGGAAAAACGTCACCAAAGCCCAGACTATAAAAGTCTGTTATGTCAGTTTCAAGATAGTTATCAACTTTATTGACTACAAGCAAAACGGGTTTGTTTGTCTTGCGAAGCAAAGTAGCTACGTCACGGTCTTCACTTGTCAAACCGCCCTTTGCATCACAAAAGAACAAAATAACGTCGGCAAGATCTATGGCAATTTGCGCTTGTTGCTTTATGTAACGAAACATTACATCGTCGCTTTTTGTCTGAATACCGCCCGTATCTACCAGTGTAAACTTGCGCCCAAGCCACTCGGCATCGGCATAAATGCGGTCACGGGTAACACCGGGCATATCGGAAACAATGGAAATACGGCTTCCGCATACCTTATTGAAAAATGTTGATTTACCAACGTTTGGTTTACCAACCACTGCTACAAGAGGTTTTGTCATTTTTACTCCACAATTGTACGGCAAAGTTCCTCGCCGTCACAAGTTATTATTACTTTCTTTTTTATTGCTTTTTTGAAGTCACCAAGGGTAGTTCCGTCCAAAAATACGTTTTCCCGTTCTCTGAGCATAACACGAGGCAAAATAATAACATCGCCAATGCATTCCGAGGTATTTAGGGCATCAATAATATCTTTACCTACCAGTAAACCGCTTACGGAAACACTACTGCCGAAAAACTTGTTTTCCACGGTAAGAACGTTTACTTTTGCCGTAGGGAAACGCTGTTTAAGCTGATTTATACTTTCAGTCACCACTTCTCCTGCGGATACACCACTTACCACGGTAAAAGAACATTTACGGGCACGTTTGGCCTGCAACAAAGCAGTTTGAAACTTATACTTAAAGTCGGCAACAAGACCTACGCCGTTTTCTATTTGCGCAAAATTGCCGTAAAAATCGTACGGCGGAAACTGCTTATTTGCGTAAATATACATTTCGTCTGAGCAGTACGCAAAATGCTCTCCGTTTTGTTCAAAGCAAATTTTGTCAAATTGTTCCACGCAGGAAATAGTTGCCATGGCAATTTCACTCGTAACAGCATTAACCGCCGAAAGGCCTTTGCGGTGGCTGGTTACCCCAACCGGTACTACAGCAACGGTGCTTACAGCAGGGTAAAGGGAATACAAATCAGCCAGAGTCTTGCGCAAAACTTCACCATCGTTTACACCGGGGCACATTACCACTTGTGTTTCCATTGTAATGCCGGCATCGGCAAACCTACGCAAAAGTGGCAAAATTGACGGTGCAGTTTTGTTGCCGAGCAAATACCTGCGCACGTTGTCATCGGTTGCATGCACCGAAACAAATAAAGGGCTGTACTTTCGTTTGACTATGCGGTCTATATCGTGCTGAGAAAGATTTGTAAGTGTAACGTAGTTGCCGGAGACAAAAGAAAGTCGCCAATCGTCATCTTTTATGTACAATGTATCACGCATACCTGCAGGCAATTGATCAACAAAACAAAAAATACACTTATTGGCACAATGACGAGGCTCAATATAGCTGTCATCAGTAAAGTTATAACCCATTACATCATCGGCACTTTTTTGAACTTCAAAATCAATTATACTGCCGTCACGGTCTACAGAAAGAACAAAACTTTCTTCACAATCGTAGTAGGCAACATCAAGCATATCTTCCGCAATTTCGCCATTAAAAGAAACAATTCTGTCGCCTTTTTTTATGCCGAGTTTGCGAGCCATTGAATTTTTATCGGTAGAAGAAACTAAAAGCATAACACCACTTAAAAAGGCAACCTTAGGTCGCCTTTAATATTTTTATTTTGAAATAACGTAACCTGAAGGCAACTTGTTAAAATAGCTGTCGGTAAGCTCTGCGCCGTTTTTATCGGTAAGCTTAAACGATACAATTTCCACCAAGTTGGAAAGCATCGCTACAGTTGATGTTGTTTCTGTACCATCGGCGTTAACGGTATAACAAGTCTGTGTTTTTTGTGAAGACAACTTTTTGAAGTTATCCAGAATTTCACTTGGAACAACCGTGGCATTCTGATATTTTACAACGTCTTGCTCGCCTTCAGTACTTGACTTGTAGGTTAGTGAACCTACTGAGACAAGCTTGGCAAATACAGCGTAGTCGTTTTGCGCAATTTTGTTGGTAGAGCTTAACGTCATTACAAACGCAGTTGATGCATTGTCAAACTTGGCAATTTCCTTTTCATGATGCATAGCAAGTGAAAGCAAAGTAACTTCTGCGTAGCCGTCCTGTGGCATTGCGTAGGCATTATCCTTAAATTCACCTTTTATTGTATGGTCAGAATTTATTGTGTAGTATTTTGTTGCTTGCTTATCGTAGGTGTAACGACCGGCAACAAGGTATGTAGGACGTGTTGCATAAGAACTGATAACGGTGCCGTCGTAAAGGTGACTACGCACGTTATTCATAAAGTTAATAACGGTAATCGGGCATTTGTCCATCAAAAGTTCGTAATTCAAAACAAGCACAATATTCTTTTCGCCTATTTTGTAGTTCAATGTCATACTCATAAGCGGATTACCGTTTGCGTTTGCACGTTGATAATCTTTTTCAGACATAAAAGTAGGTTCTTTGGAACCACACCCTGCAAAACAGCAAAGAAACATAACGAAAGCAATAAGTAAATATACAATTCTTTTCATAACAACCTCTATTTTCTATTTTTTGTAATATTGGTTCAAATCAATGGAAAGCACTACGCTTTTATTATCAAGATATCTCAGCGGACCTTTTGCAAAATGGAAGGTAATTTTTGTGCAACAGAGCAATTGAGTTTTTACTCTGTAACGTCTGTTAACTTTGTTGTAACCGTACTTGCCGTCGCCGAGAATAGGCAATTTTACATACGCAAGCTGTGCACGAATCTGGTGCGTTCTACCGGTAACCGGCTTAACCTCCAACAGTGAAAGTTCGCCATAGGTCTTAAGTACCTTGTAATGTGTCTCCGCCGGTACATAGCCCTGCTTTTGCGTTTCGGAAACATACACCATGCTCTTTTTTGCATCTTTGAACAAATACGATTTAAGCACAGCACTATGTTGTTTTGGAGTGCCCACAACAATACAGTTGTATATTTTGTCTATGTCACGTTCCTTAAAGGAGTCCAGCAGTTCGTTTTCTGCTGTTTTGTTAAGCGCAAAAACAACAAGGCCCATCGTGTTACGATCCAAACGATGCACCGGTACGGCAGTAACGTCCGTCAAAATATTGTTGATGCGTTCGGTAAGGGAACCTTCGCCCTGCACTTCCAAACCGGAATTTTTGTTGACAACAAGAATATTGTCGTCACGGTAAACAACTTCTATGCTGTCCTTTTCCCTGTCGGCAAGGTAAACGTAAACAACATCACCTGCGTTTACATTCATATCCGTACCGGTGCGCACACCATTTATTTTGACATTGCGATTTTTAATGATTTTTTGAATGCGATAATACCCGAGATCGGTGTTTTCACCGATGACATCGGAAAGTAATTTTCGCTCGTTTACTAAAATTTCTTGTAACATATTTAATATTATAGCAAAAGACAGCAAAAAAGGCAAGTTAATTGCAATATTTTGAAAACATAATATATATAATAAATAATTTCAGTCCGTTGCCG
>JAZLJV010000079.1:0-4547 GCA_045618025.1 Clostridia bacterium | reverse complement strand
GGAATTGCATCTCCCTTGTAAAAATCCGGGTCTTCTTCATTGCTGTATACGTACGCTTTAAAATCTTTTGCTTGATTGATGGCTTTTTCGCACATTTCACCGTACAAAGTATCGGCAACCGAGTGTGCAATAGCCAAGCCGTTTTGCAAAATTTCAAGGTTAAGAAGGCGATAGTCCGCATCGGCCGTTGATCTGTACCAAACCCATGCAAGGTAACGCCCTGTAGAGTCCGTTTCCCAAGCCGGACCGTTACATTCAATCATAATGGACTCGGCAGTAGAAAGTTTTTCCTTAGTAAAAGCTGCTGCCTTTTTGCCCCACGGCTCAATTTGGCCGGTAGACTCAGGCGTATCAATACCAAGGTAACGAACCTTAAGAATGTGACCGTCGTAGGTTGGGTCGTTGATGTGGAAGTGCGTTGTGTCGCCGTCAACATAGTTATAAACGGTGGCAACCGTTTTGTGTGTGGATGAGGACATATCCAACTTTAGTTCGCCGGTGTAGTCCGTCATTTCCTTTTCTTTGCAGGCGGTAAAGGTGCAAGCACCAAAACACAGCGCAACAACCAATATCAAGAGAAGTAATTTGTTAAAAAGATTTTTCATATTAGTATTCGCATTCTTGCATTGCGTTTGTAAACAGTTCGTTAAGTTTAGCATCGTTATATTGAGCAGTTGGAGTACCAAGTGCAGTGTACAACAAAATGCCAACTTGATCACGAGCCTTTGATGAACCTACAAATGCAGGAGAGGTAAAGTAAGCAGCTTCCTGAGCAAGACATTGTTTTGCACTGAGCATTGCAATGCCGTCGCCACCGTCAGCCGTTGCAAGGTTTGCAGCGTAAATCGGATCAGCGGAAACAGACTTAAGAACAGGTACGTATCCGGAAATCATTGAAAAACGAGATTGAATTTCCGTTGTTGTGGTAATGTACTTCATAAAGAGCCAGGTTGCTTTCATAAGTTCAGGATCTTTCTTCCAGAACATGCAAAGGCTTGGGCCTTGAGAAATTACTTTGTAGTGTTCAGGGTGTTTGTAGTCAATTTGCGGAATCATTTCAATGCCTACATCAAACGGGTAACCTTTATCCGTCTTTTTTGGGCATTGGTTGGTTGCACCTGCAGAAGAACCGATAGACATGTAGCTCTTTGTGGTATCTTTTGCTGTTTCTACAAACAAACCGCTGGTGTATGTACCGTAAATGTTTTGTGTGGTAAGCCAACCGTTGTTGTACCAAGTTTTAATACGATTGATAAAGTCTTTGTTTACATCATTGTCAAACAAGAAGTGACTGCCTGTTGCACTTGTGTAACCGGATTTGTTGCTACCGTCACTGTTTTGTCCGTAAGCACCAACAGCTTGGAACTGTTCACACATGGTAATGAACCAGTTTGCTTCGCTGTCGTATCCGAGAGGGGTGCTCATCGGGTCAATTTCCTTTATTTTTGCACAAACTTTTTCCATACTGCAGTTACAGGTTTCATCACAACCGTAAGCAGGGTCGCACCACCAGTGTGTAGGTACAGGAATATTGTTTGCTTCAAAGAAAGTTTTGTTGTAATAAAGAACTTCGGTAGATTTGCTGAACGGCAATGTGTACATTTTGTCGTCGCCAAATTGTGTACCTTCATTCCAGTAACCTTCAATAAAGTCGTCTTTCTGAGCTTGAGTAAGACCTACCATTTCTTGTGTGCCGTCAGCTTTGGTAACCATTTCCGTACTGTTAATGTATTCATCCAAAGATTGTACAGCGTAAGCATCGTTGTAAAGTGCAACGTGGTCTGGGTAACAGTAAGCAAGACAAGGTTCCGTACCTGCAACTATTGCCTTTGTACAGTTGTTTCTTACGTCATCATAGCTACCTTGAGCAAGTGATACAACGTGGTATTGCGGATACATTTCTTCAAACTTTGCAATGTATTCGTCAATCAACGGGCCTTTTTTGGATTTATCCATTGTGTGCCAGAAAACAATCTGCAAACGGTCGTCTTTTGGCCCACATGCACCAAACGTAGCAAGAGCACCGCAAAGGATGAATACTACAAGCATAACTGAAATAATTCTCTTTTTCATTTTTCCCTCCATAGTTTTTATGTTTTTTATATGTTAAAAAGCCCTTAAGGGCTTTATAACCGTTTTAGCCCTTGATACCGCTACGGCTTACGCCCTTCATAATGTATTTGCGCAGGAACACAAACACAAGGAACAACGGTGCTGAAACAATGGCAACTGCTGCCATTTGACGTGGATAATCCGGATCGCCCGTTTCGGCATCGGTAAATGCGTTGCGAAGACCGTTGGTGATAAGATACATATCTTCATCATCGGTAACAAGGTTTGGCCAGACGTAACTGTTCCAAGCGCCCATCATTTTAAGGATGGTAATACTTATGATGGTTGGCAATGCAAGCGGAATCATTACCTTGCAAAGGTATTTGAAATCGCTTGTGCCGTCAACTTTGGCGGCGTAGTACAGCTCATCGGGAATTTGTAAAAAGTTGTTACGTAGTAAGTAAATGTAAAAGACACTGACAAGGAACGGAACAATAAGTGCCGTAAAGGTGTTGGTCCATTGCAATTTTACTACCGTTAAATAGTTGGTAATGGTAAACATTTCACCCGGAATCATCATTGTTGCAAGAAGTCCTGCAAACAAAATATTTTTGCCCTTAAAATCCAAACGTGCAAAGACAAATGCCGTAATTATGGTGATGACAAGCGAAAGCAAAGTGGATACCACACCTACGTACAAAGTGTTGGTAAACAGCTTGCCAAGGTTTGCCGTTTGAAAGGCCTGGCGATAGTTACCCCACACAATGTGCGTCGGGAAAAACGTCGGTGGTGTTTGGTTGTATTCTTCCAAGGTTTTAAGAGAAGAAATAATCATCCAATAAAACGGGAAGAGTACGATAAGTGCCATTATGATAAGGAAAGAGTACAAAAGCACTTGCCACAACACTTTGGTTATTTTTTGTTTGTTTGAAACGTCTTTTATGTTTCTTTCGGCCATTACGGTAGTAGAGGCCGTTTTGTTTGTTGTTTCTTCCATAGTTGCCTCCCTTCCTTAATAGTGAACGCTACGTTTGCTAACCTTAAGGTTAATCATCGTAACAATAAAAATAATGCCGAACAAAATAAGCGAAGCCGCACTTGCAAGTCCTGTACGTGGGTCTTCTCCGCTAACGTAGCGGTAAATGTAACCTACCATTGTGTTCAGACGGTACGGCGCACCGGTAGGGCCCATATCATCACCGAAAATACCTACAATGGACGAATACTCTTTGAAACCACCGATAAAGCCGGTGATAAGTACGTAAGAAAGCATTGGGGAAAGAAGTGGAATGGTAATGCGCCAAAATACACGTGCTTTGCTTGTGCCGTCTACTTTAGCCGCATCGTAGTACTGTTTGTTTACCGATTGCAAACCGCCAAGCAAAACAAGTATCTTGTACGGAAGGGCATTCCAAATAATGTACACAATCATAACTATGTAGTTATCAAATGCACGTGAGCCCATACTCATAAAGTTTATTTTTTCTCCGCCGAACCAAGTAATAAACTGGTTGATTACACCGGCGGTTTTTATCATTTTTGCTTCCATATCGGTATTGAGGGCGCTGGCGTCACCGACAATCTGGAACATTGCCGCAAATACCATACCGATTGCGATGGAGTTTGTTACGTACGGCAAAAAGAATATTGTTTGCAAAAATCTTTTAAGTGGACGAATTGCGTTGAGTGCTACTGCAATAAGCAGTGCCAAAAACGTTGATGCAGGCACCGTAAGCACGCAAAACAACATAGTATTTTTTAAGCAGGTTAAAAATCCGCCGTAGTCCATAACCTTTTTGAAATTGCCAAAACCTATTTTGTAGTGAATAGGTCTGCCAACACGTTGTGCGCCGAAAGCTTCCAAATAGTTGTAGTCTTCCATAAAGGCAATTTTTACCGTGTTGATGATAGGCCAGATTGTAAATACCAACAGCAAAATAATAGCAGGGAGTAAGTACAACCAAGCTTTCCATTGTTGTTTGTTATCTACCATATTATTTTACCTCAAAGTAAATTCTCTCTTCCGTTTCGTAGTCAAACAAGAATAACTTGCTTGGCTTTACGGAATATGCAACCGTTTCGGCGTTTCTGTCAATTTTTGTTTCGGCATCAACAATAGAACGTACTGTCGGGTTCATAGATTGTTGGTTTTCCGAAACAATGGAAACATCTCTGCCCATAACTTCAACACTCAACATTTTGCAGTGAAGTGGGCCGTTTTCGTTGTAAATAAAACCTTCCGGACGAATGCCTACGTAAACAGATTTGCCTTCGTAGTCGCCAAGGTTAGCAACGCTAAGCACTGCATCGTCACCAATCATAACTTTGCCGTTCTTTATGCTACCGGTAAACACGTTGATAGGTGGCGTGCCCAAAAACTTTGCAACAAACAGGTTTTTAGGGTTGTCGTAAACTTCCTGCGGAACACCCGTCTGCTGAACAACGCCCAACTTCATAACAACAATCATATCACTTATGGACATTGCTTCTTCCTG
>JAZLJV010000078.1:0-5341 GCA_045618025.1 Clostridia bacterium | reverse complement strand
CCATTGTTAATTGCAAGCGTAGTGTTGTTATTACCTCTGTTACCGTAACCGGATAAAGCATATCCTGCACCGTCAATTGTGCAAGAACAAGTAACATCAACCAATCCTTCTCCATTTATCGGATATGAAATTTCGTTTGCAAAAGTAATAGATTCGGCCTTAGCCGTCAGTGCAGCCGTCAGTTCTTTCATGTTGTGAACTAATAAAGTACCACCATCACTTACTTTTGCATTTTCTTCGTTTGTGATTGTTAGTTCTCTTGTTTCTTCAGCTATTGTGTAGTCAGTTCCTTTTGTGCCGGAAATATTATTTGCAAGTTGATCGGCAGCGGTCTTTGTGGCTTCGCTTACATCGGAGGTATCAACCCATCTTGCACCGTCTGCTTCATTAACTACTTTGATTTGCTCATAAATACCCTCTTGGAAAAGAACAACGTCATTCTTTTCACCGGAAAGATCAAGAGTACAAACCTTCGTGCCGTCAACAGCTATTTGAGCAACAAAATCTCTTGAAAATTCAGGCATTTCGACACCTGCGGCAACAGAAATTTCAACATTACCGAATGTGGAATCATCTTTTGTTCTGTTTGCTTTATCTGTATACTTGGTATCAACGTGAACATTATTGACAGCAGAACCTTCTTCAAAAACAATGCGCCCTTCTGCAATTTCAACTAAAGATACACTACCAAACTCATGATAAGAAGCCGTATGGCATTCAAAAATTCTTACTGAATCAGCCTTGTTATAGTGATAAATCGTTCCTGTAGATTCGTCATCAATGGTAAGTATTCCACCATTAGTACGAATAACAACGTCTTGTCTTTCACCTGAGTTTGCGTAAGTAATGCTTGCGATGTCTGGGCAGTTGCCGGCATCAAAACCGGTGGATGTGGTGAGGGCTGTTTCAGTTGAGCTTGCAAGGTAAACAGACCAATTCATACCTGCAACATCAGATTTTGCTTCTGTGCCTTGCAATTTGATAATTTGCCAGTACTTGTAAGAATCTGTATTTAATTCTTCTGCAGGTTCAACTTCAGGAACGTATTCAATTTGTTGGGTTTCGTCGTTGTAGTAGCAGAAAGCGTCGTTGGCGCTATCCCACAAAATTTCGTTGTTGGTTGCGGAAGCGTTGATTCTATCTACCAAGTAGCCGGAGTTTTCAGCAGCCTGAAGAGCCTCGGTCATTGTGTGGTGTTGTTTGTTATCTACCTTTAGCGCTGTGTTAAGGTTGCGCAAAAGTTGAGTATCGGCAGAGATGCGTGCTTGTTGCACAATGTTGCCGAAAGTTGGAATGAGCACTGCTGCCAAAATTGCTATGACGGCAATGACTATGACAAGTTCTACGATTGTAAAACCTTTTTTATTTAATTTTTTCATAATAAAAACTCCATAATTGTAATATTTTTTTGTAACCGGAAAAAACTTGCCTTGGGCAAGAAACTAACAGCTACGTGGTTTTTGTGCCGAAAAAAGTCACCAAAACAAAACTTTGGCGCCTTGCACAAAAGCCTAACAAATGTAACTACAATTACGGACGTAAATTTTGGTATGAAAGATTTCATCTGCCGAGGTAATAAGACGGCAGTGAATTTTTTTGCAATGCTTAACCTTTTGTTGTTTGCTCGGTCTCTTTATTAAGATTTCTACCGCTTGCACCACTGTTATGGTACAAACAAGCAGTAAAAGCGCCAAAATGACAATTTCTAACACAAAGGCAGGCGCAAGCACAGCGTTGCTGTGAATAAACGCACCGGTAATAAATGCATTGGAACTGACGTTTTGGGCACAATCTACCATGGCGGTTACATAACTTACGCCACTGGTAAGCAACAACACCAAAAGCAGAGCAACAAAAAGCAGTGCGTGCACAACAGACGCAATGCGCAGTTGCTTACGCTCTAAGAAGATGGCAATTATGCAGTTGATTAATACAAAACCTATAATAATATACACAGCGTTATACCTCTCCTTATAAGCATTTTATACTGTAATTTTAAACTACCCCCCCGAAAAAGTCAAGTATTTTACTATTATTTGTAAAAAACAAGTAATTTTATGTATATTTTTGACGTTTTTTTGCAAAACCTTGCAGGTTTTTATTTTCCGACGGCGTAAGCCGTCAAAATTTTTCAAAAAAATTGCCGTCAGCAGTTTACTGACGGCATTAGACATATTGAAGTTTGAGGTATTCTCATTCACCCCAACGAATAAAAAGAATTCGCCGGGACCAACGCTTGTTTTACTCGGTGCGCAGGCACACAACAGGGTCTTTTTTGGCTGCACTACGGCTTGGAATAAGCCCTGCCACAAGAGTTAACAACATGCTTATTGCAACAAGAATAAGTGCAACTGAAAGTGGCAACATGGCTTTAAGGCTGGCAATACCGGTAAGTGCACGCAAAATTGCGTTAATAGGTATACACAGCAAGTACGTAATAATTACGCCAAATGCGCCGGATGCAAACCCGATGATGACCGTTTCTACATTGAACATACCGGAAACATCCCTTTTGGATGCACCCATTGCACGCAAAATACCAATTTCTTTGGTGCGTTCTTGTACGGAAATAAGCGTAATGACACCAATCATTATTGACGATACAATCAGCGAAATTGCCACAAACGCTATTAAAACGTAGGTTACCGCATCAATAATTGTGGTTACAGAACTCATAATAAGTCCAACGTAGTCGGTGTATTCTATTTCGTGATCGGGATTTTGCTTGTTGTAGTTGGCAATGGCATCTTCCACCTTGCCTTTATCTGCAAAACTAACGGCATAAAAACTGATGGAACTTGGACGAGACAGGTCAACGTTACCCATTTTGTTGAGATTGTCTTCGTACTTGGAATCGGAAAACTCCAAAGCGTTTTCGTAGTAGAATGCCTTGTTTTCTGCCGTGCTTTGCGACATTTCGTCATCAAACAAACCGCAAAGTTCGTCGGTAGATTTGGACATTAGTTCCATTGACTTCTGTACGGCGTACTGTTTTTGTACCGTTTCCGCCGTAACAGCACCGTACATTTGCAACAACTGTTCGTCCGTCATCTGGTCAACATAGCCCTGAACGGCATCGGCACTCAAACCCATTTGGGTAGAATACATTTGCACTGCGGTCTGACGAAGTTGTGCCATTTTGGTTTGATCAATCTGCCCGTCGGAGTAGTAGGCAAGCAACGCTTGCGAAACCTTTTCATCAACGTATTCTTGTGAAGGAATACCCTTTATTTTTACATACAGCTTGGCCTTTTGCTCGTTGGAAAGTATCCCTACGTATTCATCAAAACGTTGTGCTTTTTGTTCATCGGTTTTTAGAGTGCTATCGTTAAAAGGCAAACCGGTAATAACATCAACGTGCAAATTTTGTTTTTGTTCCTGTACAATTTGCGAAGACAACGAGTGATTTATTACCTTTTGCTTAAATGAGTTAAGATAACAAATTGAACCGTTAAGAATTGTTGTTGTGGAATCTTGCTTTTGACGCACAATACCTACAATGGTAAGCTCTTCGTAGTATTCCGGAGTGTTGTAAAGCATATCCAGACCTTGTTCGCTTTCACGCAAATCAACGTAGACGTTACCCTGTTTCATAAAACAGTCTGAGTTGTAAATGGTGCGGAACGTGCGCCCGATAAACTCATTGTAGTCCCAACGGTTGGATTGCACCGTTTCGTTTTCCTCACCACTGCGTGCAGCATCAACTATTTTTTGAATATCGTCGTAGGAAACAAGTCCCAAAGCGTACAAGGTAAGGTCGTCAATTTCGTTGTTTTTATCTACAACAAGCACTACTTCGTTTGGCTGAGTCGGCCACCTGCCTGCGCCGTCAACAACCTCGTATTGGTCCAAAATAAGTTTGTTTATGCCGGAGCCATCCTTTTGTGGCATAAGTTCCTGCCATATGGTAAGAGAATTGCTGGTGTACGCCAAACTGGACATCAGACCGCCACCGGTAAGGGAAAGCGACGTGATATCTATACCGTACAACGTACTCATAACCTGTTGCATAAGTTCGCCGGTATCAGCGGGAATAATTTTGCCGTTAGGGTCCTTTGTGTACGTAAGCAGTGACAAATTGTAACCGTACTCTATGCCGTTTAGTGCACCGTACAGTTCACTGTTTTTGTCGGCAAGCTGTTGGTCAAGGTAATTTTTGAAGGACGCCATATCGTTTTCCGACGTTTCTATGTGACTGAGTGAATACGCAAGATTGTATAAAACAGATTTGCGGTACACTGCGTCGTTTTCGTGCTGTTCGTCCTTTTGGGCGGCCTCTATGTAAGAAGTAAGCATACTGCTCATATCTGTATGTTGTTGTTCTATTTGCAAAGGATAACTTGCCAACGTTTCTTCCTGAATTTGCGCAATGTAGTTTGTTGTACCTTGCGAAACGGCAAAAATGAGCGCAATACCAATAATGCCTATGCTACCGGCAAAAGAGGTAAGAATGGTACGTCCCTTTTTGGTAAACAGATTTTTCAGCGAAAGCATAAACGACGTAGCAAAACTCATAGTCGGCTTTTTCTTTTTGAAGTCTATGCGTGCTTTTTCCGCTTGTTTCAATTCCTGTTTAAGTTCCGCTTCCGAAAGCGGTTTGGTATCGTCTACCACGTTGCCGTCCAACATACGGATAATACGTGTAGAGTATTTTTCCGCAAGTTCTGGGTTATGCGTTACCATAATAACCAGACGGTCCTCGGCAATTTCCTTAAGAATGTCCATAACCTGTACGCTGGTTGTTGTATCAAGCGCACCGGTAGGCTCATCCGCCAGAATAATATCCGGATTGTTAACAATAGCACGTGCAATGGCAACTCTTTGCATTTGTCCGCCGGAGAGTTCGCTCGGGCGCTTGTAAAATTGCCCGTCCAAGCCAACTTTTACAAGTGCTTCTTTGGCACGTTTTTTTCTTTCTGCCTTACCTACGCCGGTAAGCGTAAGCGCCATTTCTACATTGGCAAGCACCGTTTGATGGGGAATAAGGTTATAACTTTGAAATACAAAACCAACAGTGTGGTTGCGGTAAGCATCCCAATCACGGTCTTTGAAGTCTTTGGTACTTTCACCGTTAATAACAAGGTCGCCGTCGGTTGCCTGGTCCAAACCGCCAATAATGTTAAGCGTTGTGGTTTTTCCGCAACCGGAAGGCCCAAGAATAGAAACAAATTCGTTTTTGCGGAAATCTATAGAAACACCGTTAAGCGCATTTACTTCCATTTCTCCGGTAATGTACGTCTTTTTTATATCTTTCAGTTGAAGCATACTGCACCTCCAAACAATTTTACTTGACATTGCTACTAAAAGCAACAAGAGCGTCAAATATAAAAGGTATTATACA
>JAZLJV010000077.1:0-2958 GCA_045618025.1 Clostridia bacterium | reverse complement strand
GTTAGCGAGGTACTAAAATAAAAATTTATTAGTTTGCATTGTTGACAATTTGCAAACTTTTAATGTAAACTTTACCTGACGACAAAAATTAAAAAGGAGATAAACTTATGAAACTCAATATTCAACCAAAAGCACTAATTATTTTTATTGCACTGGTAGTTGTCATTTGTGCTGTTGTGTTTATTACATTAGCAGTAACACCACGGTTTTCTTTTGAAACAAATGCCGATGGCTCCGTTACGTTGACCAACGTCGGCAACAAGCACCTTAAAGCAATTAAAATTTCCGAGCAACATAATGGTAAACCTGTAACATCAATAGGTTCTGAGGCGTTCAAAGATTGCAGTAGCCTTGCAAGCATAACACTACCAAACAGTGTAACGTCAATAGGTAATAATGCGTTTCACGATTGCAATAGCCTTACAAGCGTAACACTACCAAACAGTGTAACGTCAATAGGTAATAATGCGTTCTTCAGTTGCAGTAGTCTTGAAAGCGTAACCGTAGGCAACAGCGTAACGTCAATAGGTGCAGGTGCGTTCTACGGTTGCGATAGCCTTACAAGCATAACAATACCGGATAGCGTAACGTCGGTAGGCGTAGGTGCATTCAGTGGTTGTAGAAGTCTTGCAAGCATTACGTTTAACGGCACAGTGGCACAATGGGAAGCAATAGACAAGGGCGATGAATGGAATTCTTTTATTTCCGCAACGTGCGTTCACTGCAGTGATGGAGATGCGAACATTGATTAACCTTGTTAGTATTGTTGATTGCAACAACCTAATGGTTGGCGCAACAGTTGCCTGCGCCGTTGCAGTTAGCGAGGCACTAAAATAATTATATGAAACTCAAAGGCCGACAACAATGTGGTCGGCCTTTTAATTAAACAAAAGGAGTATTTGTGAACGAACTACTACTAAAACAAATCATGGCAGACTATTCCTGCACACGTCAAGACATTTTAGACAATAAAAATCATTTTACAGTTTACCGTGTCAACCAAGACAGAAGAAAATACCAACACATTGAACAATGCAAATTGAGAATGATTATTGTTAATTCCAAACTCATTTTTACCGGTGTTGAAGATATTGTTAAAGCTGTAGAAAAAGAGTTTTCAAACACATCCGGACAATGGATGCTTGAGCCGATGAATATGTATGCACTTGGCAAGTTACTTGCAGATTTTGGACAGGGAATATCTATAGTTCATCCGTATTACATTGCAGAACAATCATCAGAGGTAAATGGTCAGTACAACATTGCAAAATACAACCAACAGCAACTAAAACAGTTTGTTGATGATGACAGATTTGATGAGGCGTTTGGTGGCGATGAAGATACGCCTGATGTTTTGGCGTGTTCAATAAGTGATAGCGACAAAATTGTGGCTATGGCAGGTGCATCAATTGATTCTCCGTATATGATGCAAATTGGTATAAACGTTGCCAAGGAATATCAAAACAAGGGCTTTGGTACGGCACTTGTTGCAACTATTGCAAACGATATTCTAAAAATGGGATATTTGCCTTACTATGGTACTTCGTTTTCTCATCTTGCTTCACAAAAAGTTGCATTACATGCCGGTTTTAAACTGAGTTTTGTGGAATTATTTACCAAACCATTGTAAAAAATAAAGTGTTTTTCATGTAAGGCCCAGCCTTTTTGCAATTCATTAATTTTACTATTTACAATATGTTACAATTATTGTACAATATGTATTAGTAGATTTCAAGGAGAAAAATATGGAAAAACTGAAAGTTATAGGGTGGACGACGTACGACTCGCCATGTCAGAATATTATTGTAACGCAGGAAAACCAACGTGAAGTTATTGAGTGTTTGATGAGGGAAATAGCGGAACACGGCTATGAGTTTTGTGGAGATCAACACCAAAGCAGTGGTGTGCTTGGCGTGCCTGTTTTTAACAACGGCAAGTGTTACCGTGCCACAATGCGTGCGTTTGCCTTCATTATGGCTATGGCGCATGACACCAACGACTACATGAACTACTACATGGCGCTTTCTTCCGACGTAAAAGATTTTGTAATGCCGTCTGAAAAAGTTGAAGAATCGGTTTTTGTTTTTCACGAAGGGCACGATGCCGTTTTGCCAGCAATGTGCAAAATGGATTTGCAGGTTTTGCGAGAAACTTTCGGTATGCCTTTTATTACCGACGACAAAGCGCTGAAAGCCAACATGGAATACATGCAGGCGCACTACTCGCAAAAAGACTGAACGCTAACCGTTATGTAACAAACTGTGCTAATAACTGTGTTTATGCCAACAGTTTAGACAAAAATAGCATAAAGAATGTGGCTGAATTAAGTTTGTCCACGCAACAAAAACAGGCTCGGAAAAAAGTTTACCGAGCCTGTTATTTTTATTTTGTATTCTATTTATCGGTTTTGCTGTCCGTTTGCAAAATGTCGTTAGGATTACAGTCAACAATTTTGCAAAGCAGTGCAAACGTTTGCGGTGTTTAGTTTAAGTAGTCTTTCAGCAACGTTTCGCAGGTGTTCCAAAGTTTTGAGCTAATTGTGCCGTCATCCTTAAACTTTATTTTGTACTTGCGTTTGTAGCTGTACGTTTCTCCGCAAACAAAATCTTTGTTGGGCGTGGCGGTGGCAAGGCGTACAAGTCGTTTTGCACTACGTTTGGTGGAAATGGTAAACAGGTATTTTAGCGGAGAGTGAAACGCCACTCTGAACAGCCAAGTAGATTCCGCACCAAAGTTACTGCGTACAATCCACGGTTCAAAAGCCACTGCATTTATGCCGTTTTTGCCAAAACGTGTGTGCAGTTCACGTGTAAGCAGTGCGTTGCACAGTTTGCTTTCGCCGTATGCCTTGGTTGGCGTGTAGTTTTTTTTGTTCTGCACGTCGTTAACATCAAAACGTTTGCCGTAAAGGTTGCTTGCAATACTGCTTGTTTGCACAACGGTAGCGTTGTCGGCACA
>JAZLJV010000076.1:0-17533 GCA_045618025.1 Clostridia bacterium | reverse complement strand
AGACCGCTTGGCCTCCGACTTTGCATTGCCATGCTGTTACAAACATTCCCGCATCGTTGCCTTCACAAAGAGAATTGTTGCCGTTTGTAAACACTTCCTGCAAAGGCATTTCCGCCTCAGTCAGGTTTTTCAACTCTGTTTTGGCACGCATCATAAACATTGCGGCAGGTATTCCCTTGCCGGAAACATCTGCAATAACAAAATTGAGGGTGTTTTGCTTGGTAAGGTAAAAATCGTAAAAATCTCCGCCGACTTCCTTAGCGGTAGTCATAAGAGCATAAATATCAAAATCCTTGCGTTTTGGAAACGCCGGAAAAACGTTAGGCAAAACGGATGTTTGTATATTTTTAGCAAATTCAAGCTCGGCATCTATGCGTGCAGAGGCCTCGGCAATGTAACGTTTTAGTGTGTCAACGGTAGCGTTTATGTCGTCTGAAAGCGAAGCAAACTCTTCGTTTGTGCGCACATTTACTACCTCGTCAAGATTTCCGCCGGCAATTTTATCCAGCGAGGTATTAACAGTTTTTATTCTGTCAACAACAACACGTTTTATCAATAAATAAATAAGTACAAACATTACGGCAAACACAAGAATTTCCAAAAAGGTGTTTACGTACAACGCAATATCACGCATTTGCATAGCCTCTTCTTGTGGAAGTACCGCCAGCACAATGTACCCTTCTACCGCCGAAACACGGCAAAAAGATTGTTTGTTGTTTATGTTTGCTGTAAAAGTTGAGGTGTCCTCCGGCAGGTCAAACAGCGCAAATTGAGATTGAAGTTCTTGCCGTTCAAACCTTTTTGGGGTGCTGACAAGGTTGCCGTCTTCGTCTGCAACCAAAACAAAACCGGTTGTTCCTATGTGGCGGTTGTTGGCAATATCTGCAAGTTGTTCGCTTACCAATTTTTGCAAATCCTTTGCATCGTAGCCAATCTGAATGTACCCATAGTCCGTCTTTTTTCCGGCGTATTTTCGGTAGACGTCGTTGTCAAAACCAATAGGACCGTAGTCCTGCACAAATTCGTCTACGCCCCAGTCGTTTATCCAATACGAAAACTCTGCCGACTGCGATTCGCTTGTCATATCAAAGCCAATATATTCAATATCGGTGCTTTGTACAATAATATTGTTTGTGTCAACAACGTTAATTTCCGTAACACCTCGTGCTGTTTTTATTTGGTCTACCGTCATACCGTGCACATAGTAGTCAATCACAACATCACGTGATACCTCCATCATTTGCAAATCCGAGGCGTCGGCAATATCTTCCGCAATGTCGGCAAGCGTATTTTTAAGTGATGTATCCGTCTGGCCGATTGCCATTTTGTTTTGCAAATTAAATACAAAGAGAGACGTTGCAACAAAAGCGATAATAACCGTTACAAACAACCAACGCTGTATTGTTTGCGATATTTTTGTTTGTGTTGCGCATTTTGCCTGCCTTTTTTGCGCAAGCAGTGAGAGTATCAACGCCGTAAGCATTACCGCAAGCGAATTAGCCACAATCATAGGTAGTGCGCATATTTTTACCACAGCCATTGCTTTTTCCGTTTGCGACATATTGGTAACCAATACCATCGTCATATGAAAAACTTCCGTTACCACACCGGTTGCCAACGCCAAAAGCCATCCGGCTTTTTTGTTGTCACACAGCAGTTTGCGAACGCCGTATGCAAACAAGCCTGCAAAGACTGTGGAAACAGAACATGCAATTTGCGTAAAAGGTCCTACATCCCACAAAACGGAAATGTAGCGCTCCAAACCGCCGATAACACCGGCAAGCACACCTGCTTCACCGCCAAACAACAAACCGCAAATAAGCACGGCGCCGTCACGGCAATTTACCTGTGCATCACTAAGCGGAATGCCCCACTCTGTACCAACTACGGCAAGTGCGCCGAAAACCACGCCGTAAATAATTTGTTTAAGTTTGCTGTTAAGTTTTTTGAAGCGTGTGTATTTATCTGCCAGATAAAACAGCACAGCTACTGCAACGGGTAGCAAACTTGCAATTCCCAATTTTACATATGCATTCATTATTGCACCTATTGTTTAATAAAAAAGTAATTTTGTTGTAATATTTCCGAAGTAAACAAAGACGAAAAGTGTTTTTTTATCAATGGCAAAGCATCGGAATTGGTTTCGTAAATAGCAAACGAATAAGCTTGGTAATTACTTCTGCCCATTGCGTTCATAGTTGCCAAAAACGGCAAAACGTATGTTCCGCCCTTTTTAGCACTGCGTGCTACAGCTGTATTTTCAATTATGCATTTTTTTTCGTCCGGCGCAACCACAATTGTGTAGGCAAAGACTTTTCCGCCTTGCACCGTGGCAAAACTGCATTGTTTATCCAACTTGCCGTTTATGCCCGCAACATTTTCTCCCGATTGCAGGTAGTTTTCAAACTCGCCGTCGGGGTTATCTACAATCTGGTGCAGTTCGTCGTTGGTAAGTTCCGCAAAAGGTTTTGTGGTATAGCCGTATTTTTCCATACGGGCACACACTGGTGTATACCGTGCATTAAGAACGGCAAGTGCCGGTGCTACAGAAGCATCTCCGTGAAAAACGTGTAACACACTTTCTTTGTTAAATCCACGTCGCTCGGCAAGTTGTCTGTGATCGTTTTGTATGGTTTGGTTTTCGGTAATGCGCCAACGCACTGCGGTTTGATGTGGCAAACTTGCCAAAAATTCATCTAAAAGTTCGTTTTTTACCTTTTCGTCATCACCGTTTGCGCACAAAACAAGTATTTCACACACCGCACGCCTTTCACATAGCAAAAAGCCTACACATTTGTTTTCGGTGTAAGCTCCCCAAATTTCGCACTCTTTGGTTGTAATGTAAAAATCCGAAAGTGGTGTGCGTAGTTCTTCCAAGTCCTTTAAGTATTCAAAAATGTTCAGCTCTTTTATCATAAAAATATTTGTGCGTTAGCCCGAAAATTTACAAATAATTGTTTTAGCTACAGGTATTTGCGTTAATGTCTTTTATCAAGTTTCGTTTATCCATTTTACATAAAAACGGCCACCATGTCTAAATACCGTTTGTTTGTCGCTCGGTTCCGAAATTTTTCCTCTGTGGCATTTTGTTCCGTTTCGCCAACGCCACATGCTTGTTTTAGTTGTTCGTTGTTAATGGCTGTTTGTTTTGTCATTTTTATTTTGCATCGCAAAGATTTAACGTTGTGAATTTGTGTTTGGTGGGCATTCTCCCGGCTGTATGTTTTCGGTAGAGGACTGCAAACTGCTTTTTTGCGTTTCTTCCGTCTGTTGTTCCGCAACATTGCCTGCAGCATTTACACGTTCCAGTTGCACATCACTCAAACTGTCGGCGTAGTGCAAATCAACACCAAGGACTACCTCATCCAACTTGGAATTACGTTCAAATTTTTGATAATCAAAAAGATGTTTTAATTTTTTTTTCATTTTTCACCCGTTTTTGTTTAAGCCAAAGTTTTTTAATAAACGTATGGCTTTTGCACGTTTATACGAAGTTTTTTACACTTCGGCTACTGTTTACAACAGTTTTTTGAGTTTATTGATTGCTTTTGCGTGCAAAACCTTTGCGTAACCGTACGAAATATGCATTTGTTTGGCAATTTGCATAAATGTCAAATTGTGGTAGTACCGCAAAACAACAATAGTGCGCAAACGTTGGTCAAGTTGCCGAAGTGCATCGGCAAGTTCTTCCAGCGTTTCGGCATTACAAAGTGCATCGCCGGCACTTGTGCTTTCGTCGGCAATGTTGTCAGGCACTTCCACTGTTGTTTTATAAGTTTTATAGTGGTCTATCAGTGTGCGTTTGGTAATGGTGTAAATCCACGTGGAAAGCGATGCTTTTTTCTCGTCAAAACTATCCAACTTTTCAAAAACTTTCACAAAAACCGTACTGCAAAGGTCTTCAGCCGTGTGCGAGTTGTTTACGTGGTTGTACAGATAACCGAAAACTTTTACGTAAAACCTACTGTAAATATCTGTTTTTTGTTGTTCGCTTAGGTTTGGCAAACTTTTTCTCCTTTGTCTCAGGCGTTGTTGTCCAATCTTTGGCGTTCTACTAATTCCGCAAAAAATCCTTTTTGTTCAATAAGTTGCTCGTAGGTGCCGTCTTCCACAATTTTTCCGCCGTCCAGCACCAAAATTCTGTCGGCATGGCGAATAGTGGAAAGTCTGTGAGCAATAACAATACGTGTGCATTTCAGCGCATCAATAGCATCGGATACTTTTCGTTGAGTAACGTTATCCAACGCACTTGTTGCCTCGTCAAAAATAAGTATTTTAGGACTTGACGCTACGGCGCGGGCAATCATAAGACGTTGTTTTTGTCCGCCTGAAATACCGCCTTGTCCTTCACTTATTATTGTGTTCATGCCCATTGGCATAGCACGTATATCATCGGCAATAGAGGCAATTTCCGCCGCACGCCACGCATCGTTAAGCGTAAGCATAGGTGAAGAAATTATGATATTGGAAAAAATATCCCCCATTATCAGTTTGCCGTTTTGCGTAACACACCCTATTTTTTTGCGGAGTGATTTTGCATCAACGGTGTTAATATCCTTTTGGTCGTAGTAAATTGCGCCCTTCAGCGGTTTTTCAAACCCGAGAAGTAGTCTTATAAGGGTGCTTTTACCACATCCCGTTTTGCCTACAACGGCAACAAATTCTCCCGGGCGTATCTTAAGTGAAAGGTTGTCAAAAATGTACGGCATATTTTCGCTATAGCGGAATGAAAGGTTATTTATTTCAATTCCGCCACGCAAAGCGGTTACAATTTCCTTGCCGTCTGTTATTTCCGGTTCCGCCTCCATAATAGGTTTTGCCATTTCCAACGTAGGCTTTATGTTGGCGAGGGTAATAGCTATTGATGCCAGACTCATAAACGCCGACGAAGACATACCGTATGCCGAGTTAAATGCGTAGTAGTCGGCAACGCTGACGCCGTTTTTTACAGCCATCCAATACAAAACAAGGCTACCCGTCAAGCTGATAAACATGCTGAACGCAGTATTAAGTTGTAAAAACTTCGGCGGGTTGTATGTCAATTCCGCTTCTTTGCGGTAGTGGTTTGCCCAACGTGCAAACATACGTTTTTCCGCACCGGCGAGCTTTATTTTTTGTATGCCGGTAATCATAGAATAGGTAATACCGCTCTCCTTGGTTTCCAACAGCATTTTTTCCTGTGTTATTTTCATCTGCTTGAATGTTGTTACAAGTGTAAGCAAAACGGTAGCCAGTGTTACAAGAAGTGCCGGCGCTACCAAAGAAGGCGCAAATGCAAAAATTTGTCCTATGTATACAAGGGAAAACAGTGAAGTAAGTCCCGTGTTGCCAATAGTGGACAAAATTGTCTCGCAAAGCGACTGCACGTAGGAGGAGCGTTGTGTAAGTTCACCTGCACTGTAATTTTTAAAAAAGTTAGAAGGCAAACTCATCAGACGGCTCATAACGGCCGATTGAACGGCAATATTTTGTTTGATGCCTATGCGGTTGTAAATAAGCGACTGAAAAGACTGTAACAACAGTTGCGATATGGAAAACATAACCATAAACACCGCAAGTGAAAGCAACACCTTAACACTGCCACTTTGCAATACGTCGCCAAACAGCCATTTGGTAAACATAGGTGTAAGCAGTCCCAAAAGCGTTACAACGGCCATCATACCAACGTAGAGCAATATGTCTGCAAGGGAAAGTTGTTCCTTCATAAATACAACCAAATCCCACATTGTAAGTTTTTTTAGTGGTAACGGCTTGTAAAAGCAGGTTGCCTGTTCATCAAGCAACAGCTCTGTTTTTTTGTTGAGTTTTATTTTGTTGCCGGTGGAAAAATTGTAAAAATAGTAACCGCCCAGTTTGCCGGGAATAAGTGCCACTGCACTGCCGTCTTGCTTAAGCGTTGCAAGCATTGGCCCTACAGCACACTTGTACCAGCCTTTTTCCAATTTTACCTCACGGTGAAAAATACCAAACGGACGCAGGCGATAGTCAAGTTTTTCCTCCGCCGTTTTCAAATCTTTTGGCAGTTCGTCGGTTTTTATTTTACAATTAAAATACTTAAGCACCTCTTCCAGCGCTGTATCCGAAAGGTCGTTATCCTGCAAAGAAACAGCCAGACGTTTGCCCATTACGGCGCCGGCAATACCCAGAAAGGCATCTTCAAAATTTTCGTTATCGTTTTGTTTTCTGCTACGCAGTTGTTCATCAAACCAACCCATAACTGTTGCCCTCCTATTCGCTGGTTACAAGTTCACGGTAGCGTTCACTTGTCTGCATAAGTTCGGTGTGTGTTCCACGGTTGCATATTTCGCCCTGATGCATAACAATAATTTCGTCACAAGAGCGTATGGTGGAAAGCCTGTGTGCAATAACAATGCAAGTTATTCCACGTTCTTTTATGGCTTTTACAACGTTATATTCCGTCTTGGCATCCAGTGCGCTGGTAGCTTCATCCAAAATAATAATTGTAGGGTCCTGTGCAAGAACACGTGCAATTTCCAACCGTTGACGTTGTCCGCCGGAAAAATCTTTTCCGTCTTCGGTAATTTTGTAGTGATAGCCCCCGTCACGTTGCATAATATCTTCGTGTATTTGTGCATCACGTGCAGCAAGAATCATTTCAAAATCTTCAATGCTGTTATCCCACATTTTAATATTGTTTTCAATGGTGTCTTCAAACAAAATAATATCCTGGTCAACTACGGCAAGCGAACCGCTGAAAACACTTTTGTCAATTTCGCTCATTTTTTTGCCGTCAAACAGTATTTCACCGCTCCAAGGTTTGTATAAACCGGAAATAAGTTTGCTCATTGTGCTTTTTCCGCAACCGCTACCGCCTACAATGGCAACAGATTGCCCCTGTGTTACGGTAAGGTTAAAATCTTTTATTAAAGGGTCGGCAAGACGGGAATAACCGAACACAATATTTCTGAGTTCAATATTACCGCTGAGTTTGTCGTATTCCGCATTGTCCGAAAGCGGTGTGTCGGCAAATGTATCGTCTGAAGGATATTCCATAACATCATCAATACGTTCCATTTGTGTGCGCATTTCCTGCAGGGTTTGCCCTGCGGAAACAAATTGCATTGCCGGCGACATAAACGACCCCAAAAATCCTTGAAAAGCCATAATCATACCGACGGTAAACTTGCCTTGCAGGGTAAGGTACACACCCAAAATAAGTACTGTGTCGTTTGCCAAAACAGAAACAAACTGCGGAATCATACCGAGATATTGGTTTATTTTTGCCGATTTTACCGTTTGTGCATTTACACTTGCCTGGTATCCCGACCATTTGGACAAAAAGCCGTTTTCCGCACCGCTTGCCTTTATGGTTTCAATCATTTCCACACCGGCAACGGTAGTGGCGGAAAGTTTGGCACTGTCACGCATAGATACACGTGTAAGATTGATACGTTTTTTGGAAATAACGTTTGAAACAACGGTGTTTATGGTTAAACTTGCCATACCCACAAGTGTAAGAACCCAACTGTAACGCAAAATTACCACAAGGTAAAACACCATCATAATAGCCTGTAAAAACAACGGTGCAAACGTACCAATAAGCGAGTTTGCAATGCTGGCATGGGAAGATTTTCTGCCTTGAATATCCCCCGCCATACGTTGAGTAAAAAATTCCAACGGCAAGTTAAGTACCTTCCACATGTAACTTGCGTTACCAACTGCGGACATTTTGCCGTTGATACGTGAACTGTACAGAGCATTAAGCGCAGTAACGGCAAGTTGCACAACGTTAAAGCCTGCAAGCAGTACAAAAAACGGCATAATCCACTCGGGATTTTCTCCGGGAAGCAGTCTATCCAAAAATACTCGTGAAAATCCCGGACTGATTAGTCCCATAATAGAAGATATAATGCCGGTCAAAACGGTAAATGCCAGTGCGGTTCCCGTTCCTTTCAAACGTTTTATGGCAAACTCCGCCACACTTTTTTGTTTGCCTGAAGGTACAAACTCATCGCTTGGTTCAAACATAAGACAAATACCCGTAAAGGCTTTGTCAAAGTCTTCCATAGTTACGGAATATGTTCCTTTTGCCGGATCGTTAAGGTAAGCACGGTTACCCTTAAAACCGTCAAGTACAACAAAGTGGTTAAAATTCCAGTGAATAATACACGGAAAAACCCCATGTTCACGCAAAGCTTCCGGTTCGTAGCGGAACCCTTTAGCCACAAGCCCGTAGTAGCGAGCCGCTTTCAACACATTTTTTGCGTTGGAGCCGTCACGTGAAACACCACAATCCAACCGCACCTGTTCCAAAGGTATCCATTTGTCGTAGTAAGCCAAAACCATAGCAAGTGATGCCGCACCGCATTCCAATGCTTCCATTTGCATAACCACCGGAACTTTGCAAACACCCTTTGTTTTCGGCTGTTTTATTTTAGTCGCCATTGTTTTTCTCCGTTAGTTAAAAATAAAAGACATAGGGTTCATGCTTTCCGTTACGATTTCCGCCGAATATACACCGTTTTCCAACGTGCAAGGGGCAGTAGCAACAAAAACAAAGTCACCCCTATGCAGTCCTGCCATATGCAAGGCAAGGTCATCAAGGTGGTAATCGGCAACAAATTGTTCGTCAATTTGCATAAGCTGAGAGGAAATTGCATCAATTATCAGTTCGGTTTCTCCCACTCTTACCGTCATACCGCTTTGTATTTTATCAATATCGCTTTCTTTTACAAAAATAGTGGCGGTATTTTCCGAAGACAGTACAGCGGTGGTTATTTTTGTTTCAATTTTGCCAAAAATGCCCCACACGCACATACCTGCCAACAAAACGATAATTCCAACCAAAACAAGCCACACGCTTGGATTGGCAACTTTTATGTAATCGTTAAGTTGTTCCGGAGATGTTATTCTCTCCACACTTTTTTCTCTAAAAATTTTATTATCCATTTTTCCACATTCCTATGCAATAGTAAATATATCAACAAAGCCGGTAATTTCAAAAACTTCCGCTATTTCTTCGCAGACATTGCAAATAACCATTTTGCCTTGTTTGTTCATAACCTTTTGCGCCATAAGCAAAACTCTTAACCCTGCGGAAGAAACATATTCCAGCTTGGCAAAATCAAAAACAAGTTCCGTAATGCCGTTTATAGAAAACTTAAGTTCTCCTTCAAGCTTTGGTGCAGTGGTGGTATCCAGTCTGCCTTCAAGCACTATGGTAAGGGTTGTTCCTTCAAGTGTTTTGATAATTTCCATTGTAATTCTCCTTTACAAACGCTTGCCGTTTGTTGTTGTTTTTGGACGGTAAACAGTTGCAATTTGCCGAAGACCTGTTTTTCAACCGCATTTTTGCAACTATGCCGAAACGTGTAATTATTATATTAAGCTAAATTATATCATATCTTATCAAAACTTTGTACTATAATTGCAAAAAAAATTATTTTTGTAACAATACCGCTTAGTTAAAGGCAAAACACAGCCAAAAAATCAAAAAACATCAAGTTTGTTACGCAAAAACTTGCAAAAACCAAAAAAGTAGAGTATAATATGCAAGCAGGGTAGCAAAAACAATATAACAAATAATAAAATATGAATGCCGAGGTGTAGCGCAGTTGGTAGCGCGCTTGGTTCGGGACCAAGAGGCCATGAGTTCGAATCTCGTCACTTCGACCAACTTGGGACTTGCAAAAGTGCAAGTCCTTTTTGTTGCTTTGCGTGACGTTCGCAACAACATTGACTTTTTGTCCGTCGCATTGTATAATAATTTTCACAAATTTGCTTGCAATGAGGAAAACATGATTGAAACAAAACGTTTGAAAATTTATTCCGCAACAAAAAAACAAATGGAAACTTTCATTGCGGAACAATCAACTGACGAACTGAAGGTGGCTTATTCACAAATGCTTGCCGGTGCACTTTTGTACTCAGCCGAGTGGGATTGGCACGCCATTTGGATGATAGAACTAAAAGACGGCACACATGTCGGTGAGTTGTGTTTCAAGGGCGTGGACGAATTTGGCTCAACTGAAATAGGCTACGGCATTGCAGAAAATTTTTGCGGATGCGGATACGCCACCGAAGCGGTAACGGCGGTTACTTTGTGGGCGCTTTCACAAAAAGGCATAAACCGTGTAACTGCCGAAGTGGACAAGGAAAACGTCGCATCGGTAAAAGTGCTTGAAAAAAGCGGTTTTACACCGACCGGCAATGTGGGAACGGAAGGCCCTGTTTACAGTAAAACTAAGTAAAAATGGTTGGGTTTTGAACAACAGATAACCTTTTGTTGCAGTCAAAACGGTCAGCAAAGTAAATATGTGTTTGTTGAAGCAGGTTTAGCAACAACACAATCGGCTTTACTGCGTTCTTTACCAAACAAACAATTATGCTTGATAAGAGCCCTCTTTTTTGGTATAATAATGTTATGAACACAAACTACAAAATAGAATTTTTAACGACTCTTCTTGACGAAACATGCGTGTTAAGCAGGTACTATCCACTTATTCCGCTAAAAATGGAGCTACTGTGTTTTCTTAAAAGTCGGGGAGTAAAGCGAAAAAACGACTGTTTGCAAATCGCCGAAAGTGTCTTTTTGAACGCACAAGTGCTTAGTGCGCAACAGTTGGCGCTTTTCAAGGCGTTTTTGTGCCTGTACGATGTAAATCCAAGCAAACTAAACGAAATAAGCAAACTACCGTTAACAGCCGAAGAAAAGAAGGCGTTTACGGAGCTTTACGCATTGCCGGGCGTAAAACAAACACGTGCAACGTTGTATTTTAAGGCGGGGATTGCCACCGTTGCAGAAGTGGCGGTGCTTTCCGCCGAAGAACTGATAGCAAAATGTGCCGACGTTATCGGGCGAGAAAATTTGCCGTTTAAGCCACCTCTTGTAAAGGAAGCCAAAACGCATATTGCTGTGGCAAAGGCATTTACGCAGTAAACCGAACAACAGTATATAGTTAAATCATACTTGATAATTACTTGCTTTTTTGATATACTATAGACAACTTAAACGGAGTGTTACGCTATGACAAAAGAAAAAGAAACCACACAAGGTTACATTTACATTTTAACAAACCCTTCTTTTCCGCAGTATGTAAAAATCGGATATGCAGATAATGTTGAAAACAGATTAGCCACTTTGAATAGAAGTGAATGCACACCATTTGCCTTTAGGGTATATGCGACTTATGCGGTTAATGTGCGATTGACCGACATGAAAATTCATAATGTTATTGACAAATTGAACCCGGATTTGCGGAGCATTGACACTGTTAACGGCAAAAAACGTGTTCGTGAATTTTATGCGATGAGCAAAGAAGACGCATTTTCGTTGTTAGAAGCAATAGCCGAAATAAACGGTTTGGAAAGCAATTTGAAAATATGGAAGCAAACGGAAAAAGAAAAAGAGGAAGAAAAAACGGCGGAAGAAATTGAAAAGCAGGTTTCGGATCGTGCAGTGGCTTTTTCGTTTTCAATATGTAATATTGCTGTTGGTGAGTGCGTTGAGTTTTGTGCCATAAACAATCAACACAACGGAGAAAAATTCGTCGTTATAGACGATAAACACGTTGAATATGATGGTACTAATTGGTCGCTTTCGGCTTTGGCAAAATATTTGTTAGGGGTAAACCATGCAATACAAGGTCCGCTTTATTTCAAATACAAAGGCGAGTTGTTGACAGATATAAGAAAAAAGTTGGGAGTTTGATGTATTATTTACATAACGTACAGTAAAAAGAACGGCATGTTGCCGTTCTTTTTTAATAAATCTCCGTAATAACGTTTACGGGGCAACCGGCAACGGCTTTTTCGGCGTCGTCTTTTTCTTCCGGTAACACGTCACGATTTTCCGCAACGGAAACATCCCCCACCATACTAAACAAAGTCGGGCAAACGTTTGTGCAATAACCGCAACCTATGCAACCCTCGTTTACAAAATATTTCATTTTTTACTCCTTCGGCACAAGCCTGTATATGTTTATGTAGTAATTATGGCGCATTTATTGGCTTTTTACAACACAAAATTGTTTTTTTACAAATATTGCAAACGTTATTTTTTATTCTTGCTATGGACAAATCTGCAACAATAGTGTATAATTACAAGATATGACAAGCAAAAAACAAAATGCAATAAAAAACGAGATTGAATTATTTTGTCGGTACTTTACGGCGGAAGGTAGTGCAGAAGACATTTTGTGCGCCAAAAACCCTACACGTATGCGCCAAATAATTGCCGATTACTTCTTTTCACACGTTGATGACGACGGCGAGAGTATTTCGCTTGAGAGTTTTTTGAAGACAAACGGCAACACAAACGCAGAGTATTTTCATCAGGTAAACAATGAGTTCTGCAAGTATATTTTTGCCGAAAACAAACCGCTCTATTTTTTTGACGTAGATAATACCCTTACACAAAACGGCAAGCTAAGCTGTGAAAAAGCTGATTTTATCTCCCACTTTGATAGTGGTCGGGTGGTTCTTAGCACCGGCAAGGCATACAGCGCTATTGCTCAGGTCAGTCAAAAATGCGGTCTGACAAATTCCTATGCGGGGTGTCTTAACGGTTCGGTTATTTACAAAAACGGCGAAACCGAGGTGCTTTCCGGCTTGGGCGAGGAAAGCAAACCCCTGCTTGAACAAGCAAAAAACAGCGGATTGGAATATGTTTTTTACTACCCTGACGGCGCCTATGCTTTAGCACAACTTTCGCAAAAAAACTTTCAAAACATGCACACGTATGACGAAAACTACACAATTGTTTCTCAAATTGACTACAAAAACGTAATTAAAATATTGTTTTTTGTTTACGACGGAGAAACAGACAAAGAAAATATCGTCAAGCAAATTGCGCAAAAATACACAGGCTTAACGGCTTTGCGCACCGGTCACCACTGTTACGAAATACTGCGCAAAAACCAACACAAGGGCAACGCCGTAAAACTTATTGCCGAAAGGCTGGGTGTTTACTACCGTTTGTCCGTTGGCGTGGGTGACAGCATGAACGACCTTAAACTACTTGACTATGTTGGCAAACCTTTTGTGGTAAGCGACGCATCGGAAGAACTGTCTTCCTACGGGTTTGCTAAGTTAAGCAGTGATCGCAACACAGATATTGTAAATCTTATGAAGGAGTACAAATAGTATGAGAGAAGAACTTAACGAACTGGAGCACGGCGTCTTTTACCGTACTTGTGAAATACTGAAAGCGGTAGTTAAAAATGCCCTTGTACCGATAATTACCCTGCTTATAAGCGTTTCCAGTGTGCTTGTCAACAGCAATATTTCCAAAATTGAACAGCGCCTTACGGAGAGCAACGTAAACGATCCGGCACTGCAAGAAATGATAAAAAACGCTTACAGTTGGGAAAAATGGCTTATGCTGTTGTTTTTTGCGTTGTTGGGGCTAATCGGTTTGGTTTTGCTTGTGGAAATAGGTGTAAGTTTGTACGAAAGCGCCAATCAGGTAAAACTCAAAAACAATGTAAACACCGTTAAAAAATCTCAAAAATCTCTTAACGGCATTTACAAACAAGCACAAATAAACCTGAAAGATTTGCGCAAAGGCAAAACTGGCGCTTACGACGACTATGTTGCGCTTACCGACGTAATTGCCAAACATAACCGTATTTTACTGCAACTTGGTATGTATAACCTCCGCATAAAATTCGGCAAGTTTTTGGTAAATGCCAACAAATATACAGACAATTTTGAACATCGCATAAAGGCATATGTAGATTACCTCGGTTGGACGTATATACTTATAGGTCAGGGTGAAAAGGGGCGCCGTTGCATAGAATATGCCGTAAAATTTTTGCAAGATGCGTTGGAGCATGAAACGGACAAGCAAAAGAAGTTTGACTACAACTACTATCTTGCCCGTTGCTACCGTCATCTTTCCACAACATACTACTCAAAGCCGTATATGACGGACAAGGAAATAACCGGTTTTATGGCGGAGTCACGCAAATACGTAACAGAAATGCGTTCTTTGGCGGTAGATCTTCCGGCAAAATGTCAAGAAAAAATTACCACTATGCTTAACGGCATTGAATACAATCAGAATTTGTTTGACTACTGCAGTTTGCACTACGGTAAAAATATGACGCAAAAACAAAAGCAGGAATACTTTGACGAGCTGTGCAGACTGCGCAAGGTGCTGGAACAAAACCGTGCGGAATCTATTGAAATAAAAGATTACCACCGTTTGGTAAAAGACGACAGTTTGCTTTACAGCGTTTGTGAAAGCCTTGTAACCTATCTGAGAGATTGCTGTGCAAACTGTACTTCGCAAGAAAAACAAAAAACGTACGCATTGCAACTGTCGGAAGTGGAAAAGGATATGCCTGTTTACATTGACGAAATGAACGAAATAATAGGTAAAAACATCTATTTTGACGAAGCGATGGAAGTTTACACCGAAGAAGTGCTGGACGTATTGGAAGACCGTTTGATATCTAACGATTTGCGTTAGCAATTGTAGGCTTTAACGGTAAAACATATTGCAGATATGCAGACTTTGTGCTATAATTTTTTAAGATAATAAGTGGTGCGACATGTGCCACTGCAAAATAAACAAAAGGAGAAAAAATATGAAAAAGTTTTTTAGTGAATTCAAAACATTTATTACCCGTGGTAATGTAATGGATATGGCTGTCGGCGTAATTGTCGGCGGTGCTTTTACCGCTATAGTAACCGCACTTACCGCAAACATTCTTCAACCGCTTATCAACTGGATGCTTGCACTTATTGTTGGCGGAGAAGATGCATTGGCATCTGCCGTAACAATGCTTCAGACAGCAACCGATGCTACCGGCGCTGTAGATATGGCAAACTCCATCTACATCAACTGGGGTGCGTTTATTAGTGCTGTTATCAACTTTATTTTGGTTGCATTTGTGTTGTTTAGCATTGTAAAAATTATTAACAAGCTTGATGCCAACGCAAAAGCGCTTAAGCAAACCAGCCAAGCTCTTACCAAAGAGGAAAAGAAACAACTTCGCAAGGAAGGCAAATCACGCAAGGAAATTTTTGCTATTGAAGAGGAAAAACTTGCAGAAGCAAAACGTCTTGCAGAAGAGTTGGCCGCTGCATCGGCAAAACCTACTACCGACGAAATTTTGACGGAAATATTGGAAACGTTAAAAAACAAATAATTGTTTTGCAAGTTACCCGTTGCACGTTTGCACAAAACAACTTGTAAGCCGTGCCAAAGTGGCAACGTGCAGGCGCCGACCGTAGCAGTTTGCCAGTGGACGGTTAAAGGCTTTGCAAGTACAAAAAGTGCTAAAAACAATATACGTGTTGCCAAAAACAAATCAATTAGTCAACACGTTTGACGGTTTTTAGACAAAAAACCGTTTTTGTGACAAATATAAGGCGAGCAATAATCTGTTTATACAAAACGGCGGAGAAAGATTTCTCCGCCGTTTTTAATATTTTGAAAAACATAAAAACTCTTTTATATTACGCACGGTCAATTGCACCGACAAAAAGTGTTATACGTAAAAAACATTTTTATGCGTTAAACTTTGCTTTTTAAGCAAATCAACATAGGCCTGTTGTCCGCAAACAAGCATTAAAGTGTTTTGCCAGCAACTGCAACAAACCGTACCATTAGCGGTAAACAGCCACTTTTACGTAGGTTTTGCCCTTTCTGCTTGTGCCGGTTTCTCCCAAAAACTCAAACTTGCCGTAGCCCCTTACGGAAATTACATCATTTGCATTTACGTTTTTGCTGACTTTTTCACACTGTATGCCGTTTATTGACACTCGTTTGTCGGTAATGAGGCTTGCGGATTTTTCTCTGGCCAAATTGAACGTACCGCCTATCAACGCATCTATTCTCGGAGAGTTTACCGTAAAGCATTTTTCAACAAGCTTCGGAGCAAATTCTTTATCAATTTGGTTGACACGTTGCACGTTTACAGTGCAGTGTTTAACGGTTGTGAGTTGTTGCAAAACAAAATCCGCCGTGTTTTGGTGAACCACCGCAAAGGCTTTTTCGTCATCTACAAAAATGTCGCCAACGGTGTCTCGTTCCACCCCCAAGCTTATTATTGCGCCCAAAACGTCACGGTGCGTAATTTTTTCGCTGAATTTACTCCCCGAATATACTATTTGCAAAATGCAGATGGGGTAAATTGCATTGTCGTCGCCAAAGCGTGCAATTTTGCGCTCGCAAAAATCCGCTCCGCCAAAGCAAACACCTCCCTGACGTTCGGCAAACGACTGTTCGCTTTCGTTCAAAAAATTGCTGAAGGTGCATTTTCCTTGTTTTTTTGCACGTTCTGCTAAATCAAGAAGGTGTTTTTCCGTTGCAAACATCAAATTCATAATTTGTATCCTTTGTTGTTTTTTTGCTACACGTGTTGGCTAAAAAGATTGTTTTTTATAACAAAAGCCCTTTTTGCAAGGGCTTTTTGTTGCTATTCCATAAATTTATCTACGTAAGCTTTGTTGCAGTTTTTTGTATCAAACAAAACAAACAAATCCACACTGCCAAACGGGTAGTCGCTAAACGCCTCGGTTGAAAACTTTGCGCCAATCATTGCGTAAAGGCGTACTAGCGGTGGCATTTCACGCTGAATAAGTTTTTCGGCAGGCAATTGTTCAAGCGGTAAAACTTCCACTTGGTCCTTGTCGTGCGAAGGCACATTAAAAGCCGTAAGGGCATATTTGTTTGCAACAAGTGAAAGCTGGTTCTGCAGTGCTTTTTTGTCCGTTCCAAAAAAGCTTACGTCACCCATCAAAAAGCGGAAGCCCTTTTCAAATGCGTAGCGACCAATAAGCTTAAACAGCAACATAAGCACCGTTCCGTTGCGGTGTTCACTTGCAACTACGGCACGGCTGGCTTCACAAATACGCTCGCCGGTATTTTTTATTTCACTCACGTCAAACTCGTCTTCACAAATAAAAGGCATGGTTTTCGGCAAAAGGTCGCCTATTGTCATGCGCATGCACGCCACAACGTCGCTTGTTGCCTTGTGTATAACAATAAGCAACTGCGAATAGTCATCATACGGTGAAACATCGCTCCCGTTCGGGTCCGCATTTTGGTTGTAAGCCAACACAAGTTCTTTATAGCGCAGTTTTATTGCACCATCATTTTCTTCAGCCGTTTCGGCAATTTTTGCGATGTATTCGCCTGAGTCAATAAAAAGTTCGTATGTCATTTTGTCCTCTGTACAGGGTAGATATACGCATTTTATCACAAATTCGGCTTACAAACAACTAAAACGCATTAAAAAATTTATTTCTACGCAAAAATAATCTTTAATCTGCTTTAGGTATAGCCCAAGATAAATATTTTACAGCAAAAGTCACTTTTTGTTTACGATTGTTTTATAGCCAACAGCTTGCGTTTTTAACCGCCATTCCGCCGTTTACCATTGACTTCTTCGTTTGTTTGTGTTATTATGGTTTTATCTGCAAAGGAGGAGAAACCATGAAGTAAAAATTGTTACTTATATTTAGCCTTGTGTTATTGCTCTCTGTTGGTTTATTGCTTTGTTCTTGCATTTTGGATGTGGACAGCACAAAAACAAACAGCGATACACAAATAATGGGAATT
>JAZLJV010000075.1:0-3275 GCA_045618025.1 Clostridia bacterium | reverse complement strand
GTTTCAGCAGGCCGGAGCGCAGGTGACTGCCTTTTGTGACAAAGCCGATGGCAAACGCATAAACGTCAATTGCGGTGCAACCTGTACCGATTTTTTGCAACAAAAACTGCAAAACAACAATTATCATCTGGCATTTTCGTTTGACGGCGACAGCGACCGTCTTGCCGTGTTTGAAGGCGACAAGCAGGTATCAAACAACAAAGTGTTTTATGCCATTGCACGGTACCTGCAACAAAGGGGAGAACTTGTCGGCAACACCGTAGTGGGAACCGTCCTTACCAACGGCGGTTTGGAAAGCTCTCTTAACAAACTTGGCATAACATTACTGCGTGCGCAGGTGGGTGATGTAAACATTTTTAACACGATGGCAATAAGCGGTGCTGTCTTTGGCGGTGAAGAAAGCGGGCACTATCTTTTGCCACACTTTGCCACCAGTAGCGATGCACTTGTAAATGCGCTGTTTTTGTGCAAAATTTACCAACAAGTCGGCAGTTTGCTTGATTATTCCGACCCATGCACCGATATTGATTTTGTCAAAAAAGATTTTCCCGTGCGTAGTGCTTGCTTTACCGATAATCAACTCAACCAAATTGCAACACGTGTGCAAGCATTGTATCCAAGTACCCGCATTGTACTTCGCAAAAGCGGTACCGAAGAAAAAATTCGTGCCTATGCAGAGGGTAAAAACTGCCAACAAGCTCTTGATGAAATTACTTTCGCTGTAAACGGTACCAAAGTGCTATCAACGGTTTGACAAGTGTATTTTTTTGTACTAAACTGTAAACATTATGAAACTTTTACTTAAACTTTTTGTAAAAAACAGTGATGATACAAAAAATACTGCCGTGCGTGAAAAAGTCTGCACAATTTCCGGCTTTTTGTGTATTGCACTTAACATTATTCTGGCAACGGCAAAAATACTTGTCGGTTCGCTTTTTGGCATAATTTCCGTTTTGGCGGACGGTATGAACAACCTTACCGACTGCGGAGGCAACATTGTTTCCGTTGTCAGCGTAAAAATGGCAAACCGCCCTGCGGATAAAGAACACCCTTACGGCCATGCACGCATAGAGTACATTGCCTCTATGATTGTAGCTTTTTTGGTGCTTATGCTTGCTTACGAGCTTGGCAGTTCTTCCGTTGGCAAAATTACCTCTCCCGAACCTGCCGATATGCAAAATATCTGGTGGGTGGCAGGAGCGTTGGTGTTTTCCGTTGCGGTAAAACTGTATATGTTTTTGTTCAATCGCAAGTACGGCAAAACCTACGACAGCGACCTTATGCTTGCCACGTCTACCGATAGCCTTTCCGACTGTATTTCCACAACGGCGGTGCTTGTAGTATTGCTTGTCAATTACTTTACAGACAATGCGTTGCCGTGGCTTGACGGCGCAATGGGTGTGGCCGTATCGTTGTTTATTGCATTTGCCGGTCTGAAGCTTTTTAAAGAAACAATGAGTGTACTGGTGGGCGAAGCACCAACTGCGGAACTTGTTACGGAAATTGTTGAGCGCATCAAAAGGTATCCCGAAGTGCTTGGCATACACGACCTTAATGTGCATAGCTACGGTCCGGGAACATTTTATGCAAGCGTTCACGCAGAGGTAGACAGCAGTGTGCCTGTTTTGGAGAGTCACGACGTTATTGACCAAATAGAAAAAGATTTTCACGATAATACCAACGTAACAATGGTTATTCACCTTGACCCGGTAGTTGTCGGGGACGAGGAACTGAATTTTTACAAGCAATCCATTTGTAACTACGTAAAAAACCTTGACGAAAGCTACAACGTGCATGATGTTCGCATGGTGCGTGGTTTTACTCACACAAATATCATTTTTGACGTGGCAATTCCGTTTGATGCACCGCATACCGAACAAGATTTGCAAATGCTTCTGGCAGATTTTGCAAAAACGTTTGAAACAACCGTGTATTTTGTTGTAACCGTGGAACGTCAGATGTGCCAACAGTAATCGGTATTTGTTTTGCCTGTTCCCGATACCAAAACGCACTGTAAAACCAACCGTCTGACGGCTTTGCACAAACGCTGTTTTGGTTTTGTCAAATATAATAATAGCAAATAAACGGTGTCGTATGTCTTGCAACGCCGTTTTGTTTTTTTATTGTCTACTAATCGCAATATTTTTAGTTTTTTGTGCATACGTGTCATCAGTTTTGCATTTGTTTGGCATAAAATAGTTTTTTTAAGCAACAAAAAAGCCTTTGCAAACGCAAAGGCGTTTGTATTGGGAAATACTGCTATACTAATCAACAGAGTCTGTCCATTCGTTGAAAACAGGGTGATAGCGTATTGTGTCGTAAAATATTGCATTTGATGTTTCCATAAGCGGTTGTAACCAAAGCAGTGCAATACCAAAAGTAATTGCAACCAGCAAGTACCATCCAAAGAAGGATAAAACCAACTCGAACAACTGCATTTTGTGACCGTACATTATTCTTTCGCTTTCACGAATGCAATCCAAGGCGCTCATTTCCGGATGATCGTAAGCAATACGGTAAGCCTGAGAGTACGCAAAAGATTTTATTATGCCGGGAACAATAAATAACAAAGTCCACAAAGCAATATACAACGTACTGATAACGTGAATAAGAAACGTTTTCAAAAAGTATTCTTTGTTAAAACCGCTGAAAAGATGTTCAATTTCCGGTCTGTCGTTGCGAATCCATCTGATAAAGAACGTTGCCAAGCCAAAACTTAATGCGCCCGCAATCAAAAATTCTACAAAGCTCATCATAGATTGCAACACATTTGAAGATGTTGCAGAAGCTTTAATAAGTGCTTCCAATCGCTCTAAAGTCATTGTATCAAAGTCTGCGTTCAACAGCGGTGAGTTAATATTACCAATAGCGGTAATCATGCCGGAAATTACAGTTAAAACAAAACACGCCAGAATTGCTTTTCCCCAATTTCCTTTCAAAGATAATTTAGCCTGTCTTTTAATTTCTCTTATCATGCTAAAGTCCCTCCTGAATAGTGTGTGTTGTATTGTTACAAGTTATTATATTACAAAAAAATACCGTTGTCAACACCTAAAACTTACGTCCGACAAAAACTTGCATATTCCGGTCTTTGGTTTTCCGTAGTTTTCGTCAAATACAGTTATTACAATGTATTTTTTACTAAAAATAGATTTGACTATCAACTGCATTTTTGTTACAATAATACCAATGTACTTTGGAGGTAAAAATGAGCAAAGCAGACGAAATTTTTCGTGAGAATATGCGAAGTATTATTGATAACGGTTTTTCCGATG
>JAZLJV010000074.1:0-15462 GCA_045618025.1 Clostridia bacterium | reverse complement strand
GTCAAACTATGCAATTTTCATTAGGCAAAGAATTTTCACAGTTTTTAACGGAAAAGGGACTGACGGTAACAAAACACGATGCTTACGGGCTGTTGGACGGCTACGAAACCAATGTGTTTATTCAGGCTTTTAATGCCAACGGCTTAGCCAGCGGTACCCCATACAAATTACATTTTGCATTTTTTGCTCCAACAGACGAAAAAGAGGCCATTGCAAAGGAAATATCTGCAAACTTTTTGCAAAAAAAATCGGCAAAAGTGCCGACGCTTACCAGCCTGAGTGCGGAAACAACCACATTCGGCATATTGATTGGGTTCAACGCACTTACCGGCAAAAAAATTCAACAACATTTGCCCGATACTATTGCGGACGTACTTGCCGTTTTTGAAAGACACGGCGCAAAAGGTATGGGATATTGCCCTGTCTGCGGAGAACCGCTTAACTTTGAAACGGCACAAAAACGCAATATTGAAGGCATTACCGTTTCTATAAATGCCGACTGTCTGCAACAACTTAACGACGAAATTGCCGAGGCAAACAAGGCGTTTGACGAAATCCCAAACAACTACGGCAAAGGCATTGCCGGTGCCGTACTTGGCGGATTGGCAGGTATGGCAGTTGCGGTAATATTGTACCTTGTCGGGTTTATCTCCGCTTTGTCGGCTTTTGTCTCGGTATTTGCAGGTGCATTTTTGTGGCAGAAATTCGGCGGTAAAAAGGACAAAATTATGGTGCTATCCATTGCCGTCACCACGCTTGTTATGATGGTTCTCTCGGTGTTTGTCGTTTACATTATGGAAGTTGCCGTTGCATTGGCGGAAACCGGCAGAGACGGAAGCGCACTGAGCTATTTGTTTGAATTGTTGCGCACCAACGTAGAAATAAAAACATCGTTTGTGGCAGACTTGCTTATGAATATTTTGTTTTCCGTTATCGGCAGTGTTTACGAACTTATCAATTTGAACAAATCAGTTGCCAAAAAGAGCGGTTTTTAACAAACAAACTTAAGCAAGACAACAAAATACGCCAAAATGCCATACGTATACCGAAAAACGCAAAAAGCAAGTTTTACATCTGCATTAAAACTTATATACGTGTGCACAAAACAGCAAAATTGCAACACAAGCAAATAACATGATACGTTGTTTGCAATAAAAAAATCAATATAATTAAATCGGCTTATTTTGCCACCAAAAAGGCGCTTACATTGTTGTAAGTGCCTTGTCTTTTATTGTTTTGATATAACGTATTGTGTTTTTTGTACAAACTACTTCAGCAAATCGTACTGACTGTTGTAAATTTGCGTGTAAAAACCATTCTTTTCCATAAGCTCTTTATGCGTGCCTTGTTCAACAATTTCACCGTCGTTTACCACCAGAATAACGTCGGCATTTACAATAGTAGAAAGTCTGTGCGCAATAACAAAGCTTGTACGGCCTTTAAGCAGTTCGTCCATTGTCTCCTGAATAAGCATTTCCGTGCGGGTATCAACGTTGCTGGTAGCTTCATCCAGAATAAGCATTTTTTTGTTGGCAAGATAACTTCGTGCAATGGTAAGCAATTGCTTTTGTCCACCGCTTATGTTGGTGGTTTCCTCATTTATTACGGTATCGTAGCCGTTTGGCAGGTTGTCAACAAAGTAATCTATGTGCGCCTGCTTTGCCGCTTGCAAAACCTCTTCACGGGTGGCATCTGCTTTGCCGTAAGCAATGTTTTCGTACACGGTACCGTTAAACAGCCAAGTATCTTGCAATACCATAGAAAACAAACTGCGAACTTCCGCACGGTTTATTTGCTTTGTATCAACGCCGTCAATGGTAATAGAGCCACTGTCCACATCGTAAAAACGCATAAGCAGGTTTACAATAGTTGTTTTGCCTGCACCCGTCGGGCCGACAATGGCAACTTTTTGTCCCGGAAGTACTTTGAAGTTGAGATTTTTTATTAATTGCTTATCTTGCGTGTAACTAAAACAAACGTTGTTAAATTGCACTTCACCCTTTACTTCGCTTGGCAAAACGGCGTTACTGCATTCGGTAAGTTCGTCACGGTCAAGCAGTTCGTAAACACGGTTGGCGCACGCCAACGTGTGGTTTATGCTACTCATACCGTGAGCAATACTTTCCAACGGACCGGCAAACATTTTTGCCAGCAAAATAACTTTAACAATGTCGCCCACCGTTACGGAGCTGTCATTTATTGCCAAATAACCGCCGATAATACACACGGCAATGTAGGCAATATTGTTGGTAAATACAATTATCGGTTGAACAAATCCACTCAGGTACCAGCCTCGTCTGATTTTTTGACGGTACTCGTCGGATATTTCGCTGTTGCGCAATTTTTGACGTTGTTCAAGATTGAACGCTTTTACCGTTTCAAATCCCGTGTAGTCTTCTTCAATAAAAGCGTACAAATTGCCGTTAACCTTGCGGAACTCCTGCCAGCTTTTTTCGCTTTTGGAAGATATTACTATGGAAATAAAAATGGAAAGCGGTACAAACACCACAACCGCCGTTGCCATCAGTGCATTTGTACGGTACAAAATAAAGGTTATTACCGCTATGCGCACAATACCGTTGATTATTGTTTCTATAATAACGTGAATTGTGTTGGACATATTGCTTACGTCGTCCATCATGCGTGAAAGCAATTCGCCGTTTGACGTGCCGTCAACAAAGCTTACCGGCAAGTGCAATATTTTTTCACTTATTCTCACACGCATACCCCTTGTATAGTAGCGAGAGGTAATGTTGGTCATAAGTAGCACCATACAAGCAGACAGTATTGACGTACCCGCATACAAAATTGCCAATTTTACGCATAGTTCACTTACGTAAACCATATCAATTTCAGCACCTTTTGCTCCGAAGTTGTACAAAATATCGGTAATTTCACTTACAACATCCGGTGCAATAACGCTAAGAATAACACTGGCTATGCATACAACACCCGCAATGCAAAGTGCCCACGCAATTGGTTTAAGGTCGGTAACAAGCCTTTTTATGGTTTTCCAAGCGGAATACGTTTTGGTGGTAGAAGAAGTTTTACTCAACTGCATCACCCCCTAATTGAGATTGATAAATCTCACGATATACCTGACAGTTTGCAAGCAGTTGTTTGTGCGTTCCCACGCCGACAATTCTGCCACGGTCCATACAGTAAACTTTGTCACAACGCATAGCAGTTGCCGCACGTTGCGTAACAATTATTTGCGTTTTGCCTGCCAGATATTGGTTTAGTGCCTTGCGCAAAGACGACTCCGTAAGGTAATCCAAAGCGGAAAAACTATCGTCAAAAACATAGACGGAGGCATCTTTCAAAATGGCACGTGCAATGTTTACACGTTGTTTTTGTCCGCCGGAAAGATTACTGCCCGCCTGATTGAGTTTGTAGTTTACGCCCTCTTCGTTTTGTTCAACAAATTTACTCAGTTGTGCTACTTCAAGCGCCTGTGCAAGTTGTTCGTCAGTAGCGGAAGGGTTGCCCATTTTTACGTTTTCTGCCAAGGTACCTTCAAAAATCATACTCTTTTGCAGAGCGACGGAAACATTGTCACGCACAGATTTAGTGCCAATTTTCTGATAGTCGTATCCGCCTATTTTGCGTTTGCCGTTACAACTGTAAAATGCCATAAGCAGTTTTATCAGTGTTGTTTTGCCACTACCCGTTCCGCCTATAATACCTACAATTTCGCCCGGTTGAATATTTAACGAAACATCTGAAAGCGTAGGAATATCGGCATTAAAGTAGCTGAACGAAACATTTTCAAACTGCACACTACCGTCAAACTTGTCAAAAGTAGATTGCTTGCCGTCGTCGTCAAGTGGCATATCCAACACGGCACCTATTCTCTCCATAGATACTTTTACGTGTGGAGCAAATGAAAACGTCCAAGAAAGCGTCAAAATGGCGTTTATGATAAGCGCAATGTACTGAATTGTGGCAATAATATCGCCGGCTTTAAGCGTTGGTACGTATTGCAAACGCACCGCACCAAGATAAATTATGCCTACCGTTGCCATATTAAGTAGCAGTGATGCCACCGGGTTGACCAATCCGCTTGTTGTATTGGAACGAACAAACGCCTTGCACATAGTCGTCGTAGCTTCGGCGGCACGTTGGTGTTCGTAGTTTTCACGGTCAAAGGCACGTATTACACGTATGCCTGAAAGCCTTTCACGAATAATTTTGTTTTGAATATCCGCATATTTATCTCCCGTTTGCCAAAGACCGTGCAGAGAACTTGTCATACGTGATACGATAAACAACACCACAAGTGAAGCACCCAGCAAAATGCAAGCCAGTACCCAATCACCAAGCAGTGAAAGAATTATTCCGCCAATAAACATTATCGGCTCGCTTACCACAACGTAAGGAATCATAGAGATGGTTTCCTGCATCCAGCCAATATCATCCATTGTACGGGTAATAAGTGTGTTGGTGCCAACGGAAGAAAACTGTTCCAACGAAAGCGTATTGACTTTTTCAAAAAGCGTACTGCGCAAATTGACGGCAAACATAGCCATAAAATTGCAGTTGATTTTGTTGGTGACAAGAGAAATTACAATTTGCACCAACGCAAGCGCAAACATAACGGCACTTTGTTGCCAAATATACGTCATATCAAAAACACGTACGCCGTTTTCAACAATATTACTCATAACATACGGCATAAAAAGCACGCAAAAAGTTTGCACTGCATAAAGCAACATCAGTGCAAACATTTGCTTTTTATACGGTTTTAGAAAATGCAAAAAATACTTCATTGTTCGTTGTGTTCAAACAAAAATAACCTTAACAGGTATGGGTAAAAAAGATGCAATTAAAGTGTAAAATAATAAAAACTTTGCGTGTTATCGGCAACTTTGCACACCATTGCCGAAACAACGGTATAATGCATAGTGCAGAACGAGGGGGAAATCAGACGCCGAACAGCAACTGAATAAGCAACTGAATAAATGCGTTATCGGTAAACAAACGGCTGACAAGGTAACTGTTTTTGAGAATATCAACAAAAAACGAGGAAACCGCCTTAAGAAGACGACCGGCATTTTCCGACCAGGCAACGGCAAGATTCCACACCACGCCTACAACAACGTAAACCAAACCTACACCAATCAAAAAGCCGAGAAGTACGTCCACCATCTTCATGCCCTCAATGTTGTGTATCTTGTTTTCCAACGATTTCATTGTAAATGCCACAACTAGCCCCATAACCACAAATGTAATAATAAGAGCCAGAATTGAGCGTGCACTTGCATCGCCTATTACCGATGAAAGCCATTCACGTGGATATTTGCACAGCCACGAAGTAAGCAGAATGGTAAGCACAATGCCAAGCACGGTTATTATTCTGCGTAAAAAGCCTTTTATTGCACCAAAAACGCCGACCAATGCACAAATACCAAGCAAAACGTAATCAATAAACTGAAAATTGGCAAAAAATTCCTGCATATGCCTTACCTCCTTAACTGCCTATTTTCGTTTATTATATATCAAAGTTTATACTTTTGCAACTAAAAGTAAAAAACCTTGTCAATATTTTTGTCGCAAAACCACATCTTTATTATACTCCCCCCCGCAAACGTCAAGCGTTTTAGCATAGTTTGTAAAAAATTTGGCTGGTTGGTTAATTTTGATGCATACATATGCAAATTTACACCGCCGGACGGCGCAGTCGTCAAACAGTTTTTGAAAAATTACCAATATTTACCGACGCTTTTGCAAAATAATGCAAACTCAACCGGATTGTTGCATAAACGTACAACACACACGTCGTCAAAACAGCAGGCGTAATTTATTGTGCACAACGGCGTTTTGTTTGCACAAATACCCTTTAAGTTTGCAAAAACACAGCACATTTGTTTGTTTTGACACCACGTATATGTGTAAAACACACACTACGTGCCAACAAAAAATACCGTTTAAGGCAATACGTGTTGCCCAAAACGGTATTATTTTACATGTATTACATTTGGTCGGGAGCTTCTATGCCAAGATTGGCAAGTCCGTTTTTGAGAACGGTTTTGGTAGCTTCAACAATTTGCAATCTTGCATTGCGTTCTTCATCAGTGCCGTCAAGAACACGGTACTTTGCATAAAAATTGTTAAATGCCTGCGCTACGTCAATAAGATAAGCCGATAAAATGCTCGGTTCCCATTTATAGCAAGCATCCTTTACAATTTGCGGATAGTTGCCCACAAGTTTTGCAAGTCGCATTGTTTCCACATTGTCGTACACGGTTGCATCAATCTTTCCGCCGTAACTGCCGGCTTTTTCCAAAATGGAACGACAACGTGCATGCGTGTACTGCAAATACGGTGCCGTTTCGCCGTCAAAGTTAAGTACACGGTCAAAAGTAAAGGTAATGTCCTTTATTCTGCCGTTTTCCAAGGCGGAAAACAATACTGCGCCAACACCCACCTGTTCGGCAACTTTTTGCTTGTTTGGCAAATTTGGATTTTTGGCGGAAATTACGTCAAGGCTTTTTTCTACAGCCAATCTCAGTACATCACGCAAAAATACCGTGTTGCCCTTACGGGTGCTCATTGCACCGTCTTCCAGACTGACCATACCGTATGCAACATGCACAAGGTCTTTTGCCCAATCGCAACCGGCTTTTTCAAGCACCTTAAAAAACTGTTTGAAGTGCAAATTTTGCTGATATGCCACAACGTATAGGCATTTGTCAAAGTGGTAGGTGTTGTGACGGTAAAACGCAGCGGCAATATCCCTTGTGGCGTACAAACTGCTTCCGTCGCTTTTTACAAGCAGACACGGTGGCATACCGTCGTCCGTCAGGTCAACAATCTTTGCGCCTTGGTCAACACTCACCAAGCCTTTGCTTTCCAAAAAGGCAAGGGGCTCGGCCATTTTGTCGTTGTAAAAACTCTCGCCGTTCCAACTGTCAAAATTTACGTTGAGTTGTTGATAAATTTCCATAACGTCATCCAGCGTTATTTTTTTGAAAAGTTCAAACAACTCGTTGGCTTCCTTGTCACCGTTTTCAATTTTACTGAACCACTCACGAGCTTCGTCCGTCAGTGCCGGGTTGGTTTCTTCTTCCTTATGAAAGCGAACGTAAAGCTCTTGCAAGCCTTTTACACCCTGTTCTTGCAAATTGATGGTGTCGCCCCACTTTTTGTAAGCAACAATCATTTTACCGAACTGCGTACCGTAGTCACCAAGGTGGTTTATGCCCACCACGTTGTAGCCAAGCGTTTTGTACAGTTTGTACAAGCTGTTGCCTATTGCCGTAGTGCCAAGATGTCCAATATGAAGTGACTTTGCAATGTTTACGGAACTGTAATCTATACAAATGGTTTTGTCGGCGCCTTCACTGCTTGTGCCGTAGCTGTCAGCAAGTTTAACAGCGGTGGAAAATGCTTCATCCGCCACTTTTTGCTTGTTAAGAAAAAAGTTGAGATAGCCGTTTACCGCTTCAGCCTTGCTTACCACGTCGTCGGGTTTTATTTTGTTTGCAAGATTTTCGGCAATTTGTACCGGCGACATATGCATAACTTTTGCCAGACGAAAACACGGGAAGGCATAGTCGCCAAAGTTGTCGTCAGACGTTTCAGTAACGTATTGTTCAATTTCTTCCGTAGCAACGGGTGCATCAATAAGCGATGCCACGTAACTTTTGTAATTCATTTATTACTCGTTTACTCCTTCTTCCTCGTCTTCTTCGCTTGCAGGGCTTTCACTTACGGAAACAACCTTTGCATCTCCCTTAAATTTCATAATGCGAACACCCAAAGTATCTCTGCCTATTTTGGTAATATCCTGCGCTTTTATGCGAATTATTACACCGTTATCGGCAATAAGCATAAGGTCGTTATCCGGGTTGATAAGTTTAAGCGCAACAAGTTTGCCTGTCTTAGCGTTAAACACACCGGCTTTTACACCTTTACCGCCACGAATTTGCAAGCGGTAATCGCTAAGGTCACTGCGCTTACCAAAGCCGTTTTCACTTACCGTAACAGCTTCGTAACCGTCACGGGCAACTGCCATATCAACAACAAAGTCGTCTTTGCCTAGGTCAATACTCTTTACGCCCTGTGCTTCACGTCCCATTGCTCTTACATCGGTTTCAGCAAAGCGAATGCACTTACCGCTGTGTGTGGCAACAATAACTTCTTCCGTGCCGTTTGTCATATCAACACCTATAAGTTCGTCACCTTCCAAAAGAGTTATGGCAATTTTTCCGTTTTTACGGATGGATTCAAACTCCGTCAAATCCGTCTTTTTGATAAGGCCGTTTCTTGTTGCAAGAACAAGGTTGCCGATTGTACCTTCCTTACGTGGAATAACCGCAGTAACCTTTTCACCCTGATCAACAGGAATAATATTTACTACTGCTCTGCCACGTGCGGTACGTTCCGCTTCCGGTATTTCGTAAGCCTTTATGCAGTAAACTTTGCCACGGTTGGTAAAGAACAGCAAATCGTCGTGAGTGTTGGTAACAAACATTGTTTCCACAAAGTCTTCTTCACGGGTTTTGTGCGCCGTTACGCCCTTTCCGCCACGTTTTTGTGTGCGGTACTCTGCTACAGGCAAGCGCTTGCAATAACCAAGGTGCGTCATAGAAACAACCACGTCTTCCTGTTCAATAAGGTCTCCTATATCAATTTCACTGTAGTCGGTACTTATTTCCGTCTTTCTCGGTTCGCCGTATTTTGCTCTTACTTCGCCCAGCTCCGTCTTAACAATAGCCACTATACGTTCCGGCTTTTCCAAAATATCACGCAAATCGGCAATAAGTTCTTCCAATTGCTTCAGTTCGCCATGCAAACTTTCCACTTCCAAATGCGTAAGACGGGAAAGTTTCATTTCCAGAATGGCGTTTGTTTGCTTATCGGAAAGGCCAAACTCCTGCGAAAGTTGTTGCGCTGCCGTTTGCTTATCGTCACTGCCCTTTATTATGGCAATAACTCTGTCAATGTTATCCAACGCAATTACCAAACCCTGAATGATATGGTGACGGTCTTCGGCCTTTTCCAAATCGTACTGTGTACGCCGTGTTACTACGTCCTTTTGGTGTGCAATGTAGTAGCCGAGTATTTCCTTAAGGTTAAGTATTTTAGGTTCGCCGTCGGCAAGTGCCAACAAAATAATGCCGTCTGTAACCTGCATTTGTGTCTGTTTGAACAGCGAGTTAAGCACAACTTGGCTGTTGGCATCACGTTTTACATCAAACACAATACGCATACCATGGCGGTCGCTTTCTTCCTTTATGTCGGCAATACCTTCAATACGTTTATCTTTTACCAATTCGGCAATGGTTTTGATAAGTTCCGCTTTGTTAACTTGGTACGGAAGTTCCGTAACAACAATTCTTTCTCTGCCGTTAACTTCCTCAATTTCCGTCTTGGCACGCACAATTACCTTGCCACGTCCCGTTTTGTATGCGGAACGTGCACCCATACGGCCCATTACAATACCGCCGGTAGGGTAATCTGGTGCGGGAACGTACTGCATAAGTTCTTCCACCGTTATTTCCGGATTATCCAATTGCGCAACGGTGGCATCAATAACTTCACACAGGTTGTGAGGCGGAATATTTGTTGCCATACCCACGGCAATACCGTCGGCACCGTTTACAAGCAAGTTTGGAAAACGACTTGGAAGCACCACCGGTTGCATAAGGGTGTTATCAAAGTTAGGGTAAAAATCTACGGTGTTTTTGTCAATATCACGAAGCATTTCGCCGGCAATTTTGCTAAGTCTTGCCTCGGTGTAACGCATTGCAGCTGCGCCGTCGCCGTCTACCGAGCCAAAGTTGCCTTGGCCGTCAACAAGTGGGCAACGTATGGAAAAATCCTGCGCCAAACGCACCAACGCTTCGTAAACGGCACTGTCGCCGTGCGGATGGTACTTACCCAAAACGTCGCCGACAATACGTGCACATTTGCGGTACGGTTTGTCATTAAACAAATTGAGCTCACCCATTGAGTAAAGTATTCTTCTGTGAACCGGCTTAAAACCGTCACGAACATCCGGAATTGCACGGGAAACGTTTACCGCCATTGCATAAGCAATAAAGGAACGTTTCATTTCGTCTTCCATGGCAATAGGTTTAACCGACGTGTTTTTTAACGCTTCAACGTAGTCAATATGATGGTCTTGTTCTTTGTTAGCCATTTTTTTGTTCCTCCGTTAAATATCCAATTCGTCAACGAGTTTGGCATTTTGCACAATAAACTCTCTGCGAAGTTCCGGTTGATCTCCCATAAGCAGAGATACCGTTTCGTCCGCCGCAATGGCGTCTTCCATTGTAACACGAAGCATCACGCGGGATTCGGGATTCATCGTTGTTTCCCAAAGTTGTTCGGGGTTCATTTCGCCAAGACCTTTGTAACGGCTTACTTCCACGCCTTTGTTACCAAGTTCGGCAAGTTTTGCATCACGTTCTTCGTCGGTAAATGCGTAGTATTCCTGCTTGTTTTTGGTCAGTTTGTACAGTGGCGGTTGCGCAATGTAAACGTGACCGTGTTCAATCAGCGGACGCATAAAGCGGAAAAAGAAAGTGATAAGAAGTATTCTGATGTGACTACCGTCAACGTCGGCATCGGTCATGCAGATAATGCGGTCGTAGCGCAACTTGCTTTCGTCAAAGTCATCCGTCATACCGCAACCGAATGCGGTAATCATAGCCTTTATTTCTTCGTTTTCCAAAGCACGGGAAAGACGGGCCTTTTCCACGTTCAAAATTTTTCCACGCAGTGGCAAGATAGCCTGAAAACGTCTGTCACGGCCCTGTTTTGCACTACCGCCTGCACTGTCGCCCTCTACAAGGTAAATTTCGCAGTGAGAAGGGTCTTTGTCCGTACAGTCGGAAAGTTTGCCCGGCAGTGCGGAAAACTCCAACACGTTTTTACGGGTAAGTTCACGGGCTTTTCTTGCGGCATCTCTTGCACGTTGTGCAGTAACGCACTTCATAACAAGTTCACGGGCTTCCTTAGGGTGTTCTTCCAACAAGGCGGAAAACTCTTCGTTAACCACACGGCTGACAGCCGTACGCATTTCACTGTTGCCAAGTTTGGTTTTGGTCTGACCTTCAAACTGAGGGTTTTCCAACTTTACGCTTACAACGGCAACTACGCCCTCACGAACGTCCTCGCCCTGCAATTTTTCGTTTTCCTTAAGCAAATTGTACTTGTGGCCGTAGTCGTTAATAACTTTGGTAAGTGATGCCTTAAAACCTTCCAGATGCGCACCGCCTTCCTCGGTATTTATGTTGTTGGCGTAGGAGTGAATCAGCTCGTTGTAACTGTCATTGAACTGCATTGCAATTTCAATTTCCCCTTCGGCGACAGCTTTATCTATGTAAAGAGTTTGCGGAAAGATAACGGTTTTGGCACGATTGTAGTTTTCCACAAACTCCGCCAAACCGCCTTCGTAACAAAATGTTTCGCACTTTTTGCTGTCGGCACGTTCGTCGGTAAGTACAATATTTATGCCTTTGTTAAGGTAAGCTACCTCACGCAGACGACTTTTTAGCCTGTCGTATTCCCAAACGGTGGTTTCAAAAATTTCGCTATCCGGCATAAAGGTAACCTTGGTGCCTGTTTTATCGGCAGGACCGGTAACGGCAAGACGGGCATCGGGAATGCCACGGTAGTACATTTGGTAGTGATGTTTGCCGTCCTGGTCAACTTCTACCTTTAACCATTCTGAAAGTGCGTTTACACAGCTAAGACCAACGCCGTGCAAGCCACCGCTTATTTTGTATCCGCCACCGCCAAACTTACCGCCTGCGTGCAGTTTTGTAAGGCAAAGTTCCACAGCGGAAACGCCCTCCTTTTTGTGAATACCGCACGGAATACCACGTCCGTCGTCACTTACCGTAAGCGAGCCGTCGTTATTTATGGTAACATAAACGTTTTTGCAGTAGCCTGCAAGTGCTTCGTCAATGGAATTATCTACAATTTCCACAGCAAGATGATGCAGACCTTTTACGTCCGTAGAGCCAATGTACATACCCGGACGTTTACGAACAGGTTCCAAACCTTCCAGAACCTGTATCTGTTCTTCGGAATAACCGGCATTTTGTTGCATAAGTTATTTTCTCCTTTGCCTTCCGGCACTTATTTACGTAGTAAATTATATCATAAATAGTATTATTTGTATATTATTTAACACAATTTATTTGATTTATTTTGCCAAAATATGCATTAAAAGGCATAAAAGGCGGTTGCAACGGTTAAAAGTATGCCGGTCGGTTGATTTATCGCCCAAGCAAAACAAAGCAAATTGTGCCTGATTACAAGCCGTAAAAGCCAAATAAACAATGCTTCTACGCTTGAAAAAACCGCATTGTTGTGATATAATTGCAGTATGAGAGTAACTCAGATTGAAACAAGCGACTACCGTAACTTGCAAACGCAGACAGTTGTACTTGGCAACCAACTGAATATTTTTACCGGCATAAATGCACAAGGCAAAACCAATTTACTTGAAACGGTTTATCTTTGCTGTATAGGCAAAAGTCCCCGAACGGATAAAACCAAAGAACTGATAAATTGGACAAAAACCAACGCACGTGTTAAGGTACGGTACGAAAACCACCTTGGCGGTGGCGAAACGGAAGTTATTTTGCTTGCCGACGGCAAAAAACAGATATCTGCCAACGGCAACGTGCTAAAACGCACCGGCGACCTTATGGAACGTCTTAACTGCGTGTACTTTTCCCCTGCGGAAATTCGCATTATCAGCCAATCACCTGCCGAACGCAGACACTTTTTGGATGTTGACCTTTGTCAGACAGACAAAAACTACTACTATTCGCTTGCACGGTTCAACAAAGCTTTGGAACAACGCAACGCAGTACTAAAACGTGCTACAAGTGTGGAGGAAGTACAAGAAAATACTTACGAATGGAATGCTCAACTTGCCGACGAAGGCGCACGCATAATTGCCAAACGAAAAGAGTTTTGTGCAAAATTGAAGGTATGGGCAAAAAAATGTCACGAAAAACTTACCAATGGCAAAGAAACGCTTGACCTTGACTACGCAACTTCGGTAACGGGGGAAACAATAGAGGAAATTGCCGTAAATTACCTTGCACTTTTGCAGAATAACGCCAAAAAGGATTACGAACTGCGCTACACTTTCGGAGGCTGTCAACGAGATGACATTATGCTTAAAGTTAACGGGACGGACGTGAGAAGTTACGGCAGTCAGGGGCAACTGCGCACCACCGCACTGGCACTTAAGCTTGCCGAACTGTGTATTTTCAAAGAAATGCTCGGCGAATACCCTGTACTGCTACTTGACGATGTTTTGAGCGAACTGGACGACGAACGACAAGAACACCTTTTGCATTTTGACAAAAATTTGCAAATTTTGTTGACTTCCGCCACCGCAGTGCCTTCAGCACTTGCCAAAGATGCAACTAATTTTGTAATTGAAAATGGCAAATGCACCAAAAAGTGATACACGTATGGCCTTTTTTGAAACATTTTTACAAAAACAGACGCTTACACAGTGCCTGTTTTTTTGTTTGCGCGCTTGTCCGCTTTAATACTTGTAGCCAAATTGACGGCAATGTTTTTTGTTTTTTCATTGACTTTTTTGCCATACTTTGGTAAAATAACAATCAGCACACAGTTTAATATGTATTTTAGTATGTAACATACTAAAACAAGGTGAATACACTTCTCGGCAGAAGTGCGTTTTTCGCATACAAAACATCTTGTTTTAGTATTAAATTGTGTGCTAACAAAGCGGAAAGTGCATTATGCAATGTGCCAACCGCTATGGTTGGCACATTTTTTATTGTCAATGTCAATGTTATTGTTTTAACCGTTGACTTTTTTGCCACTCTTTGGTAAAATATTACCGTCACACAATTAAATAATTTTTAAGTATACACATATACTTATAAAAAGGCTTACACTTCGGCAGAGGTGTGTTTTTCGCATTCTAAAATCCTTTTTCATAAGTATTTTGGTATTTAATTGTGTGACAACAAGGCGGAAGACGCATTATGCAATGTGTCAACCGCTATGGTTGGCACATTTTTTATTTTACTTGCATTTCACAAAAAATATCGCCGACAAAAAGTACTGTATTTCCACGTGCGTATTGCGTTGTACGCTATGCCCATTATTTTGGTTTTGTGAATTTTCGCTTGTTTGTTTTCTCTGTATTTTTTCCGCAAAACGCAACAAACCATTTTATTTTTCAATAACGTGTGACGACCGTTTGTTTTTGTGTTCGCAAACAACCAAAAATTAACCGCAGACTTGTTGTATGTCTGCGGTTTTCACGTTTGGTGAATTATACTTTTTCAATTGCAACATTTAAAGAATAAAACGGTAGCCTATCAGATTTATTTAATCTGCAAGTACACTGTTGCACTCAGTTTGACAATTTACCGTTTAAAGCGCTACACGCCTACGTTGTTCAAAGCATCAAACAACGTGTTGTTGGATGTGGCTGTTGCGGTTGTGTTTGGCAAGCTGTTATTGCAACGGCAATAACAATTAAGCAACATTACTACAAACGCAATAACAAGACCGTTGGTAAGAGACAACTTGTTGTCTTTATCAAGCACGGCATACAATAACAAAAGATACAGCAAACTGTTGGAAATATTCATTATTTTTCTCCCAAAGGGCAAAAATCGGCACGTTGCGCCACAACAAGGCAAATTTCGCTACACTGCGCAAGTTACAATTTTTGCAAGATTTTGTACTATTATATTTGTCACGGAGTTTTTTATGCTTGCGGAAAGAGAAATAATTGAAGATATAGAATGCTACCTGCCGGATAAAACCGCAACGGAAAAAATTGCCCGTTTTTTTGCGCTGTTTGCCGACCCTTCACGTGTAAGGCTTCTTTCGTTGCTTTCCATACATCCACTGTGCGTAAGTGATATTGCAAATGTACTCGGCATGAACCAAACAACCGTTTCGCACCAGTTACGCCTGCTAAAAAGTTACAGCGTGGTAGACTACGAACGTCACGGCAAAGTGCTTTTTTACAAAATTACCAACACTAAAATAAATGACGTATTGCTTGTTGGTGTGGAAAGTATTGGATATTAATTGCAAAAACGGTCAAAAAAATGGCTTAAAAAAACCAAAAGCCCTTGACAAAACATTTTTTATGGTGTATATTATACAAGCTGAAGCCATCAAGCAACACAATTTTTATCGCGGGGTAGAGCAGTTTGGTAGCTCATCGGGCTCATAACCCGAAGGTCGTATGGTTCAAATCGTGCCCCCGCATCCATTAGCGCAAACTCCGCATGAAGTCGCAACCAAAAAGGAATCGCAACAAAGCGGTTCTTTTTTTGTTTGCTCCCGTTGGCTCGTTTGCTTTACGCTGTTTCAAAACCACGTAAGTGAAATGACGTGACGTTCGTGAAAAACACACTCACTATTCCGTCGCTTCGCTCCTTACAAATCCTGCCCCCGCAACCACAAAGGTACGGTAGCAATGATACAAAT
>JAZLJV010000073.1:0-4571 GCA_045618025.1 Clostridia bacterium | reverse complement strand
CCGGTTGCGGCGGCAAGCGTATCAAGACCTACAGGCCCACCGCTGAACTTGTCAATAATAGTGGTAAGAATATTTTTATCCACTGCATCAAGACCGAGTTGGTCAACTTCCATCACGTCCATTGCATGCAAAGTGACCTGTTTGGTAACAATACCGTTGCCAAGCACTTCAGCAAAATCTCTTACACGCTTCAGAAGGCGATTGGCAATACGTGGTGTTCCACGACTGCGCAATGCTATTTCGTATGCGGCATCACTGTCTATTTGTGTGCACAGCTTTTTAGCTGATTTAAGCACAATGCCCTGCAATTGTTCCGGCGTGTACAAATCCAGACGCATTTGCACGCCAAAACGGTCGCGAAGGGGCGCTGCAAGGTTACCCGCTTTGGTTGTGGCACCAATAAGCGTAAATTTTTCCAGCTTTATGTTGACCGATGTTGCCGATGGGCCTTTTCCGGCGACAAAATCCAGACGGTAGTCTTCCATTGCCGGGTACAGTATTTCTTCCAAGCTGGAGTTTAGTCTGTGTATTTCGTCAATAAAAAGCACTTCGTTAGGCTTAAGTTTGGAAAGTATTGCGGAAAGGTCAAACTTGCCCGGTATTGCAGAACCGCTTGTCACAGTGATAGGCACACCCATTTCATTTGCAATTATGTGCGCCAAGGTGGTTTTGCCCAGCCCCGGAGGGCCATACAGCAAAACGTGGTCCAAACTTTCATTGCGGGAAAGTGCCGCTTTTATGTAAACGGAAAGGTTGCTTTTTACCTTTTCTTGCCCCACATAGTCTTCCAATGTTTTAGGGCGAAGTATATTTTCCGTATCACGTTCTCTTTCGTCAAGTGTGCTTGTAAAAAGTTGTTGTTCCATAGTATATTCCTAAAATCAGCCCATTCTAAAGGCCATACTGACAATTTCTTCGGTTGTTTCTGCGCCAAGTTTGCTTACTGCTTCAACAAGTTTTGTGGCATCATCCTGTTTTTTGCCGAGTGAACACAAAACAGCAACTGCATCTGCCATATTTTTGTTCATTACCACATCGGCACTGCTTTCAATAGCAAGCGGAGTTTCGGTAGCATCAACTATTACTTTTTCTTTAAGTTCCAAAATTATTCTTTCGGCTGTTTTTTTACCTAAACCTTTAACTTTGGTAAGCAATTTTACGTCTCCGCTAAAAATTGCCGATGCCAAAGCATTGCTATCAATGCCTGAAAGAACCCCTATTGCCACTTTTGGACCAATTCCTGAAATGGAAATAAGCAAACCGAACATGCGTTTTTCTTCACTACTGCCAAAGCCGAAAAGACTAACGCCGTCTTCACGCACCTGCATATATGTGCTTATTTTGGCTTCTTGCCCTACGGCAAATTTGCCGACCGTGCCTGTAGAGCAGGTCAGTTCATAGCCAATTCCGTTGCAATCAACTATCACAGTGTTACCGCTTATTTCTTCAATTTTTCCCTTTATGTAATTTATCACGACTACTCCTAAAACTATTTAATTGCAAATTTATCGGTGAAACCGCCTGTTTGAATATGCGTCAAAGCAACTGCCAACGCATCGGCGGCATCGTCAGGCTTAGGCACCTTGGCAAGGCTAAGGTACACTTTTACCATTTCCTGAATTTGTTTTTTGTCTGCTCTGCCGTATCCGGTCATTGCCTGTTTTATCTGCAAAGGCGTGTATTCGTAAAGTTTTCCGCAAGCGTGTATTGCCGCAAGAAGTAAAACACCTCGTGCCTGCGCCACATTTATTCCTGTTGTAGTATTTGTATTAAAAAACAATTCTTCGGCGGCAATTTCGTCAGGATTATACTTTTCTATCAATGCTGTTACGGCTTTGTAAATCATAGCCAGACGAACCGGCACGCTTTCTTCCTTCGGAGTAGTAATAACGCCGTAATCCACCACCGTTTTCCGTTGATATTCGTCAAAATCCAATACTCCGTAGCCTACAATAGCAAGACCAGGGTCAAAACCGATAACTCTTTTCATTTTTTCACCTACTTTATCAATGTAATAATACAGCAACACGGCGCAAAAGTCAAGTGAGTGTAGGTAAGCAAAAATTATAAAAGATTACAAAACAACACCACCGGCAACGGTATATACCGAAGACCAGGTGGAAGCACTAAAACAAGCGATTACAAGACCGAAGTTTGTTCCACGGACGGCTAAACGGGAATACGTTCAGGAACACTTTGACTTTGTAAATACAAAAAACGCCGTGTACACACGGCAAAGGAGTTATAATGACGAAGTATTCAAAAGTTAAACGGGTTGTTGTTGATAATAACGAAAAGAAAAAGAAATATCACTCGCCATTGGGAACTGTTGTGGAAAAACGTTACGATCGGACGGTATATCGCTATCCGTCCGGTAAGAAGTACGTTGAACACAAAAGCCTTTCCAAAGTTTATGGAAAGGCTTACGACTGGCGTTGTGACGGATAGGTGAATTATGACTAAAAAGAAAGAAAAATTTCCACACTTTAGACGTTATTTTAAGTCAAAGCATCCAGCATTAATTATTGGCGAAGATAATGACAACTATCATTTTCGGCGTGTTACTTCATCAGAGTTTAGCGGTCATCACAGAAATGAAAAAGTTTTTCCAAATCCTGATAAACGCAAAAAAACTCCGATGTATATAGTAAAACAACATCAAAAGGATAAAAAAATATTTTTTAGTAAGAAAAAATACCCTTGGAAATATCCAAAGGCATAAAAAAATAGTAGCACCTTCAAGAATAACTCATAGAGTCCCTCAAAATAATTATTGCTACTATCTGTTATCATTATATTCCATTTTTACAAAAAGTCAACAATTTTTCAAAAAATTATTGCAAAAAGTTAAAAATTGTGCTAAAATGCCCCACGGGTATGAGATAAGGTGGACTTTGTTCGTCCATCTTTCTTTTTTAAGAAAGATTAACCGGCAAGCTTAATTCTTGCCGGCTTTTTGTTTTTTTAGGGGATTTATGCAGAATTACAAACACTTGACGTACACGCAACGTCTTCAGCTTGAAGCGTACCTTAACAGTGGTCTACACAAAAAGGTAATTGCGGAAAGGCTGGGCGTTGCTTTGAGTACGGTTTATTACGAAATTAAAAAGGGGTTACCAAGCGGTAGTCCCTTTTTTGATATTAAAAAGCTATTCGTCTTCTTCAGGAAGGTCAACGTTGTGGAAAACGTTTTGGACGTCATCGCTTTCGTCAAACATATCCAACATTTTTTGGAACTTGACTACGGCTTCACTATCCAAAGTAACCATATTTTGTGGCAACCACTCCATTTCAGCAGATACAAGGTTAAGGCCCTTGCTTACCACTGCATCACGCACGCTGGAAAGCGTTGCCTGGTCGCAATACATTTCAATAATGCCGTCTTCAATATGAACGTCATCCGCACCGGCTTCCAAAGCAAGTTCAAATGCACTGTCTTCATCAATGCCAATTGTGTTTTCGGCAACTACAACGCCTTTACGGTCAAACATAAAGCTTACGCTGTTGGTTGCGCCAAGGCTACCGCCAAACTTTGTAAAAGCACTACGAACGTCGCCTGCCGTACGGTTTTTGTTATCGGTAAGGCACTCTACAATAACTGCGCTACCGCCAATGCCGTAACCTTCATACGTTATTTCAGAGTAGTCAACGGCGTTAAGCTCTCCGCTTGCCTTTTTGATGGAACGTTGGATGTTATCGTTAGGCATATTGTTTGCTTTAGCCTTTTGAACCACGTCGTAAAGTTTACTGTTGCTGTTAATATCAGGTCCGCCTGCCTTTACCGCAACGGCAATTTCTCTGCCTATTTTTGTAAACACTGCGGAACGTGCCGCATCGCCTTTGGCTTTTTTGTTTTTGATGTTATTCCATTTGCTATGTCCGGACATTTTTTATTCCCCCGTTATTTTTTGTTTCCGAAAGTCAGTTGATACATAAGCACACTACCTGCAACAGCCACGTTAAGCGACTCAAAACCGTTTTGCATTGGCAACGACACAACTTGCAAGCCCTGCCAACAGTCACTTACGCCGTTTGCTTCATTACCAAGCACAAGAGCAAGCTTTCCGTCTGCCGAGTAATTGTAAACGTTGGCTCCTGCCATATCAGCCACAAGTACAGTGCTGTCTTCCACTGCTTTTTTTACTTCATCTGCACTTCCAATATGAATACTTACACAAAAGTGCGCCGACATTGCCGAACGTAGCACTTTTGGTGAGTACAAATCAACACAATTATTACAACAATAAATATCGGTAAAACCACAAGATACCGCCGTACGAATAAGCGTCCCGACATTACCAGGGTCTTGCAAACCGTCCAACACCAAGGCATTGCCTTTTGGTTGGCAAAAAGTGCTATCCGGCGTTTTTACAACTGCAATTACACCTTGCGAATGCACTGTGTCGCTCAATTTATCAAACACTTTATCGCACACTGTAACAGCATTAGCAAAATCAAACCTATTTGCCGTGCTTTCACGCACAAGCACCGTTTCAATTTGCGCACCGTGTTTTACGGCATCGGCAACCAAGCGTTCACCCTCAATAACAAACAAATGCAGTTGCTTGCGG
>JAZLJV010000072.1:0-3065 GCA_045618025.1 Clostridia bacterium | reverse complement strand
GGGCACAAATTACAAATCATATTCACCATACGGATAAAAACCGTGTGACGTTGCAAAACACAACATCTTATTTTGTAGTATTATAGTACATAAAAAACGTTTTTGCAAGTGCAAACTCCGGTAAGTGCAAAAATATTGATTATTATTTGAAAATGCGTCATAAATTAGTAAAAAAGGGAGAACAAAAAATGTTTAATGCTATTTTACAATTACTAAAACGTGTGTTACTGCTTACCGGGTATTTTGCCAATGGCAGTTACCCGAAACCGCTTTCGGCCGAGGAAGAGGCTGAAGCATTGCAACGCTACAAAAACGGAGACAAACAAGCACGTGAAAAACTGATAACTCACAATTTACGTCTGGTGGCACACGTGGCAAAAAAATACGCACATAGCGACAACACCGAAGATATTATTTCCATCGGCTCTATAGGACTGATAAAAGGTGTGGAAAGTTTTACCGTAGAAAAGGGAACTTCCTTAGCAACCTACCTTGCACGTTGTATAGAAAACGAAATACTAATGCATTTGCGTTCACAAAAACGCTATCAAAACACTGTTTACCTGCAAAATCCGCTCGGTGAAGACGGCGACGGCAACGAATACAGCCTTTTGGATATTATTGCGGAAAGTGAAGACGACGTGTTTGAACAGGCAGAACTTTCCATTTTGCATGACAACCTGATGAACATTATTGACAAAAAACTTGAAGAACGTGAAAAGCAAATAATTATTTTGCGCTACGGTCTTGACGGAAACCCACCACTTACGCAACTTGAAACCTCCAAAAGGTTGGGGATAAGTCGCAGTTACATAAGCCGTATTGAGACACGTGCCCTCCAAAAAATTAAAATTGCGTTGGAAACTTAGCAAAAAACATGTTCAGAAAGCAATTAAAATACAAACAAAAATCCTTCTTCTTAAGAATAAAAAAGCAGGCAAAAGCCTGCTTGTAAAGAAATTTTTTATTGAATTTTTGTTGCCGTAATGCCATCCGCATCGTCCGAAGGTTCTTCGGCTTGGGCGGAGAATTCCTCCTGTGAAACGGCTGTTGTTGTATTTTCTTGCTGTTTTTGTGCAAGTTTTCTGCGACGTTTTCTGACAAAATGGTGCATTGCAATGGCCGCACCGAGACTTATTGGTGCAACGGGAATAGGCAACGGCAGTGCCGTAAGTGCTACCCACGATGTAAACAATGCAAGCCACGCTTCCTTACCGGTAAGCCAAAACGCCAACATACCGAAAATTGCGGGGCTCTCCAACAATACCCACACAACGCCAAATGTAATCAATGCAATGGGGTCTTTAATAATGCTTTTTACCCATAGCCAAAATTTTCTTTTCTTTTTCATAACGTCCCTTAGCTATGTTAAACACAGCTGACGCAAATTATACCAAGCAATAAACTATTTGTCAACTGTATTGCATTTTATTTGACAAAACGCATAATATGATGTAAAATTTGACAAGTAAGAGACAGCCGGACGATTGCGGGGCGTTAACCGTTCCGAGGAAAGTCCGAGCACCAAAGAGCAAACGTGCAAGATAACGTCTTGTGAAGGTGACTTCAAGGAAAGTGCACAGAAATATACCGCCACGACTTGTTCGTGGTAAGGGTGGAATCGCAGGGTAAGAGCCTACGGGTTGGTTGGTGACAACACAATCAAGTAAACCCCACGTGGTGCAAGAAATGGGAACAACTGCCTGCTCGGTAGCCCGACATATTCGCTGGAGACTGTTGGTGACAACAGCCGTAGAATGATAATCGTCTAATACAGAACTCGGCTTACAGACTGAACTCTTACTGCTTACATAGGCATTGCAAGGTAAATTACTTGTGATGCCTTTTATTTTTATTTACATTTTTCGCAATGATTTTTATTTACGTTTTTTGTTTCCAACTTTTTAACACTCTGGTAAACTGCCATAGCCCAACCAAAATTACCGCCGAGGCAAACGCATAGCGCAAAATATCTCCGCTAACGTACTTGGTTACTACTGCACCTGCCACAGCAAACAAACTTGCCGGCAAAACAAGCCAAAGCGTATGCGCAGGCTTAAGCAATTTGTTTTTGGCGTGAAAGCACAGCGCAACCACGCACATAGGCACAAAACTGATAAGGTTTGCCCCCTGAATAACCTTTTGATTGATGTCCAAAAAGGTAAGTAACGGCACAAGAAGTGTTCCGCCACCCATACCCATACCACCTACAATTCCCGCTAAAAATCCAAAAACAATTTCCCAAACAAGCATGTTATTTCACTCCTCTTTTAACCGCATTTGCGTTAAAAAAACATTTTGATTCCGCCGGCAATAAGAACCAACGCAAAAACAAGTTTTACCCATTTACCGTTCATTTTGGAGAGTAACAGTGCACCTGCTACTCCTCCTGCAGTTACCCCTGCGGTAACGGGCAAAACCACGTGCCAATCTACGTTGCCTTGCAAAAAATACACCACAGCGCTAATAACGGAAAGTGGCAACACCACAAGCAAGGCCGTTGCATTGGCGTTTTTTTGATGTAACAACAGCACACCGGAAAGCACCGAAACGGCAACAATACCACCGCCACCGCCCAAAAATCCGTTAATAAAACCGGCCAAAATACCGCTTATAAGCAAAATAATCTTTTTTCCACAGTTCATAATAGCATCAACTCCCAAACTTTTTACGTTTTGTTGCTCATTTTCATTGATTTTTTAATTAGTTTGTATTAAAATAGATGCAGTATGTATTAAATGCTGTTTATTAAATACAAAGTATTTTAATATATAAGCAAAAAAATCATTTATAGGAAGGGGAAAGACTATGTCTCCAAAAACAAAACAAAATCTTATTATTACCATCATTGCAGTAGTAATGGCTATTGTACTTGCAGTATCCATTGTTATTGCGACAAGACCTGTTGAAGACGGCAACAAGGTTATTACCGACGACGACTCAAAGCCGACAAGCACGTCTTCAAACCTGAAGTTTGAACTGGTTGACGAAGAAACGTCCACCTATCCGCAAACTGCTACCAACTGGAGCAAATACGGATACAGTGAACCTACGTCTACAATTCA
>JAZLJV010000071.1:0-3200 GCA_045618025.1 Clostridia bacterium | reverse complement strand
TCAAATCCGCCCATATGCCAATTTATTGCAATGGCTTCTTCGGCAGTAAGTTGCATAAACTGTTGCACAATAAACACCGATTTTTCGCCGTGTCCGAATGGATATTTTTCCTCTACTTCGTAGTAAGGTTTTTGTACCCATCCGCTGTTTTCCTTTACGTTGCGCATTTTTACCGTGTAAAAACTGACTTTGCACAAATCGTGCAGAAGCGCACAAACAGCAAGTGTTTCGTCACTGTAAACACTTTGGTAGTTTTCACCAAAGTCTTGTTTTATCAGTTGCAATAAACGGCGGTAAACGTTTACCGAGTGTTCACACAAACCGCCGGTATATGCGCCGTGAAATTTTGTGGAAGCAGGTGCTGTAAAAAAATCTCCACGATTTATCCATTCCAAAAGCTTATCGGCACCCTCACGCTTGATATACGTGTTGTACAACGTCAAAAAATCTTCTTTTAATGGCATTTTGTATTCCTCCGCTAAACATGCACCGCTTTGTACCGCAAAATACATTTGCAAAACGTGCAAAGCGTTACATTTCATAATATTTTATTATACAGTATTTTTACCGAATAAGCAACAATTTGCAAGTAACACTTTTTTGTCAAAAACCATATTGTGAAACGAAAGCGTTTGCGGACATTACTTAAACAATGCCGTAACGCAAATAAAAACGGAGGTGAAAAATGTTTAACGGACTTTTTGGTGAAGGCGGTTGTGGCAACGAAGGTTGCGGATGCGGTTGCACTACCAACTGTACATGGGTTTTGCTTATCATTTTGTTTCTGTGCTGTTGCGGTGGCAAAATGAAAAACTTCAGTCTGACGGTAAACCCTTGCTGTCTGATGCTGATGGTTGCATTGCTTGTTTGTTGCGGTGGAATATCTTACAACACCTGCAAATAAACGCCGGGCAACATAGTTTGTTCCCTTTTACCTACATAACAAAAGAAGGCAACAATTTGCAAAAGAAAAAACGGGCAACTCATTGCGAGTTGCCCGTTTTTGTTAAGACGTGCTATGATTAAAATGTTTGTAAACGTAAATACAACTACACTTTTTTGTAGCAACAACAGTTTTATTGAAAGCAACAATACGTTGCTTTTTTACAACAAAGTTACCTGCAACAAAAAAATATTTTTAACAAATCAGCGGATTTTTACCGTTAAATAACTATGCTTGGACGCAAAATTGCCATACGTTTGTAGCCGACAAGTGTGCTGAGCTGGATATTTACAACTTTAGAATTGTTTGATACAGGAATAGGTACTTCCTTCAATTTACCATCGGCAATTCCGTAAAACGTTTTGCCGTTGTAAATGTAGCCTTCGTATTTTTCCGTGCTTGCGTTATATACCAAAACAATGTCGCCCACTTCAAGATATTCCTGCATAATACGTCTTACACGCAGGTTGCTTTCGTAGTAGGTAGAATAATTTTGGGCATAGGTGTTGTAGGTGTAGTAGTTTACCTGCGTTCCGCCGAACAAAGTCGGAACAACATATGCTGATGCAGGCGTATCGGTAAGCCAAAGACCGTTACTGCTTTTCAGTACGTCGTCAAGAACGCCGGAAACGTCGGTATAATCGGCACTTTCGTTAAAAATTGTCATACCGTATTCTTTGTAAATTGCTTTTGCGGCAGTAATTGTGTTGCTGTAAGATTTACCTATAAGTTTTTCCGCAGAGGCAACAAACTTTTTAGCATCCATTTCACGCTTGGCAACAGGGTATTCCAAGCAGTTGCCACGCAAACCGTTTACGTACGTACCGTTACATACAAGCGTTTCGCCCGTTGCATCGGCATCCACCTGAACGGTGTAGGTAAGGTATTCGCTGGAAAGTGCATCCAGACTTGACAATTGCCAATAAATTGTGTTCTCGCTCGGAACGTAAACACCGCCGTTGCTTGCACTTACAAACTTGGTGTGCTCCGGAATTATTTCCTTTACGTTTATCAAGCCAAGTTCGTTTTCGGCACAGTTTTGTATTTGCAACGTAAACTCAAGTTGGTCATTTACGTATACGTTGTTTGCATACGACACATTAGAGTGTTTTTCAAAGGTAAGGCCGTCGTACAGCCAACGTGTAATTGCTTCGGTTGTCGGCGTTGCATCTTTAAAACGTCCACTGGTTTTATCTGTCGGACGGAAGAAACAAAAACTGTTGATATTGTCAGCAAACATATAACGGTTGGTTGTTGAAAGACGGCTGTCGTCCAATTCGTTTGGAGTGGCAAACGGATCAAACACTACGTCCCAACTGTCAATATTTATTGCGCCGAACGTAAACTCGTCTTCACTGCCCTTTTCGTAAGACTTTGTAGGGCTGGAACTACCTGTTGAAGTTGCGTTTGCAACACCTGTGCAGTGAATAAACTTTCCGTCACCTATATACAACATAATGTGTCCAAGGCCACTGTCGTGACGGTAGTTAAGCACGTCGCCCGGTTGCAAAGCAAGTTGAATGTTGTCAATCATATCTTGCACTTTTGAATTAGAAAGCTTGTAAGGACTGCTTTGGTAAAACAATATTTCGCTGGTGCTCTTTTTGTTGCTTAAATCCGTTTGGTAAGAACCGGTCTGCATTGTTCCGCTACTTAGAATGTTTTTGCCGAATGTGTAGTAAAAAACACAATTGACATAGGAACTGCAGTCAAGGTAAAGCATTCTTTCGGAAGTAGCTTCTTCAGGAAGAGGATTGAGATGACGACGGTTATTGTATTGGTCATAGTGAATTTGCACGTTGCCAACGCTTGATTGGTTGTAGTAAGCCTTTGCAACGGCAACAATAATATCCTGAACGTGTTTGCTTGCGGTATCGGCTTTTGCCTTGTTTTCTATCTGATATTCCGCATCCAACAAATCGGCGTAGTTTTTTACTTGTGAGCGTCCTACAGCTGACAGTGCATTAAATTTTGCACGGGCATTGGCTACGCTTGATGTTGTATAAGAACTACCCAAAGCGGAAATTGTGCTGATGACATCGGCAACTTTTTGCGATTCATCAGTGGTTTGCCAGATTGCGTAAAGTTTTGCCGAACCGTTCACGTACAATTTGTCTTGGTCGGCGAACATAATGTCACCTGCACTGGCCGTAGACCAACCTACAAACTTGTAGTTGCTACGTGTAAACTTGTTTGCACCAAGGGTAAGCCAACCTTCTGCAGAAGTTTGTGCAGACATAGAACCGCTACCGCCGTT
>JAZLJV010000070.1:0-9653 GCA_045618025.1 Clostridia bacterium | reverse complement strand
GTATTTCTGCAATTGACGGTCTTAACACACTTGTTCGTGGACAAAAATTGCCGGTATTCTCTGCCAGCGGTTTGCCACACGCACAACTTGCAGCACAAATTGCACGTCAGGCAAAGGTTCTTAAAGGTGATGAAAAATTTGCCGTTGTATTCGGTGCAATGGGTATTACCTACGAAGAAGCCGACTACTTTATAAAGGACTTTAACAAAACCGGCGCTATTGAAAGAACCGTTTTGTTTATGAACCTTGCAAACGACCCGGCAATTGAACGTATTTCTACGCCACGTATGGCGCTTACCTGTGCTGAATACCTTGCATTTGAAAAGGACATGCAAGTACTTGTAATTTTGACGGATATGACCAACTACGCCGAAGCCGTTCGTGAAACTTCCGCCGCAAGAAAGGAAGTTCCGGGCCGTCGTGGTTACCCTGGTTACATGTACACCGACTTAGCACAAATTTACGAACGTGCCGGCCGTATTGAAGGCCACAAAGGCTCAATTACGCAAATTCCTATTTTGTCAATGCCTGAAGACGACAAAACGCACCCTATTCCGGACCTTACCGGTTACATTACCGAAGGACAAATCATCCTTTCACGTGACCTTTACAAGCGTGGTTACAACCCACCTATTGACGTTTTGCCAAGCCTTTCCCGTTTGAAGGATAAAGGTATTGGTGAAGGCAAAACCCGTGAAGACCACGGCGCAACTATGAACCAGTTGTTCTCCGCTTACGCACAAGGTAAGGAAGCTAAGGAACTTTCCGCAATTTTGGGTGAAGCTGCACTTTCCGATATGGATAAGCTTTACGCCAAGTTTGCTATAGAGTTTGAAAAGCGCTACATCAACCAAGGCTTTACCACCAACCGCTCTATTGAAGAAACGTTGGAACTCGGCTGGGAACTTTTGGGCATTTTGCCAAGAAGTGAACTTAAACGTATTTCCGATAAACTTTTGGATAAATATTACAAACCTTACGAGGAAAAATAAAAATGGCTGTAATGAACGTCAACCCAACACGTATGGAGATGAAACGCCTTCAGGGACGTTTGAAGACTGCATCACGTGGACATAAATTGCTAAAAGATAAAACCGACGAAATGATTCGCCGTTTCATAACGCTTGCGGGGGAAAACAAAGCCCTTCGTCAGCAAACGGAAAAAGAGCTTGCAGAAGCACTTGTAAGCTTTACTTTGGCACGCACCGCAACTGACGGACGTGTTGTTGAAGAAGCCGTGCTTATGCCAGGTCGCCGTGTGGAACTTACCACCACGCAAAAAAAGGTTATGGGTATTGACGTGCCCGCCATTAAAATTGCCGATAGTGGCGGAGAACTTTACCCGTACAGTTTTTTGACGGTTACCGACGAACTTGATAACAGCGTTTTGGGCCTTAACAACGTGCTTGTAAAACTTATTCAACTTGCTGAAGTTGAAAAAACCTGCAATATGCTTGCAGATGAAATTGAAAAGAACAAACGCCGTGTTAACGCCTTGGAAAACATTATGATTCCACAACTTGAAGAAACAATTAAGTACATCAAGATGAAACTTGACGAAAACGAACGTTCTTCAACCGTAAGACTTATGAAGGTTAAACAAATTATTAACGGATAACACAAAAAAGCACTCACAAAAACGTGAGTGCTTTTTTAATGCAAAATATAAAATGCAAGATGCAAAATTTTGTAACGTTTGGTATTCCCCTGATTTGAAAAAGGTTTTTCAAGTGCTACGCCTTGCGTGTTTCAAAAACAATCACTCACCATTTGCTATTCTCTATTCGCTGTTCTCTGCACTTCGTATTCTGTTTTTATAATTTTTTTGTTTTTTATTGCAATTTTTAGGGGAGAAATTGAAAATATATAGAATATTTTAGTGTAACAAACATAAACTAATGGGCTATTGGAGAAAAATGAACGATTTTACGGATTTTATTCAACAGGTAAAGCGTGCCAACGATATAGTTGACGTTATCGGGTCGTATCTGGAACTTCGCAGAAGCGGTACAACCTATCTTGCACGTTGCCCTTTTCACGGAGAAAAAACGCCGAGTTTTAACGTTAACCCACGCATGCAGTTTTACCACTGCTTTGGCTGTGGTGAAAGCGGTGACGTCATCGGTTTTGTGCAAAAGTACGAGTCCTGCACATTTATGGAAGCGTTGGAAATACTTGCCAAACGTGCCGGCTTAAAAATGCCGGAAAACGCTAACGCAGACGATAAAAAAATGCAAGAACGAAAAGCGCAAAAAGATACGTTTTTGGATATTCTGCGAGAAACAGCACGTTTTTATTATCGTTGTTTTCGTGGCGAAAACGGCAAACGTGCCCGTGATTACATGGCAAACCGTGGCTTTGATGACCAAACGGTAAACAAATTCGGCATTGGTTATTCGCCTGATGCTGTCTCATTGCCGGCATACCTTAAGGCAAAAGGTTTCAGAACGGACGACTGCGTAAAGTGTGGTGTGCTTGCGCCAAACGGTAACGATGCACTGCGAGGACGGCTTATTGTGCCTATCTTTAGCATGGCTGGCAAAGTTATTGCCTTTGGCGGTAGGGCATTTGACGAAAAAACAATGCAGTACGGCAAATACAAAAACACAACGGAAACGCCGGTATTTTCCAAAAAGGACAACCTGTTTGCACTAAACATTGCCAAAGAGCAAAAACAGCAAACGCAACTGCCAAATATAGTAATAGTAGAAGGCTATATGGATGTCATTGCTATGTATCAGTACGGTTTTTGTCGTGCAGTTGCATCAATGGGTACGTCACTTACGGCTGAACAAGCAAAGTTGCTTTCCCGTCTTACTTCCAACGTGTACGTTTGCTACGATGCCGACAGCTCCGGTCAAAAGGCTACCGTACGGGGAATGGACATTTTGGATAAAGCCGGTCTGGACGTAAAAGTAATGAGCGTTCCACGAGAAAACGGCGTAAAAGACCCCGATGAATTTATAAAAAAGTACGGTAAAGAGGCCTTTGAACAGCTTATTGACAGTGCACTTCCATTGCCTGATTACAAGCTGAAACTACTTGACGAAGCATTTAATATAAAAAGCAGTAATGCATCCGTGCGCAACGATGCTTTGGCAAAATACGTAAAAGGCGCAGTAAAAATGCTTCACGAACTTGATGACGTGCGCCAAACGCAGTACATATCGGTTGTGGCATCCAAAACGGGATATTCTGAAGATTATTTGCGCCGAAAAGTAAACACGTATACGGAAAACAGCGACAAAACGGAAGAAAAAAGTGAGCAAGAACAGAGTAAAATTGCACTTGAGGACCAAGCAAAATATTTTGTTGCGTCGTGCATTCTTGCCAATGAGGACTATGCCGACCTTGATGTAAAACCAACAATAAGCACGCCGTTTCTTGCCAATTTGTACCAGTACATTTTTGAGTGTAAATCCAAGGGTGAAAAACCTTCAATGGACATGCTTTACACCGTTTGTGCAAACTTTTCGCAGGAAGAATACAACAAAATTATCGGTAACGATTTTTCCAAAGCAAATTATTCTAAAAACAAGCGTTACTACGAAGAGTGTGTTGTATTTTTGAAGGAACAACTGCTAAGACAACAGCGTGACAGCCTTACGGCATCGCTTGCAACGGCGGAGAATGTCACCGAAATTTACAAACAAATTGAAGACATTAACAAACAAATATCAGAACTAAGATAAAGGAGAAGAATATATGGAATTATCAGAAGAATTTTTGCAAGGTTTAGTTGCTGAGTTTAAGGCCACCGATTCAAAAGTTTCTTACGAAGATTTGGAAGCCAAGTTGGAAACGGCAGATATAAATGCTGACCAGAACGCAGAAATATACAAATATCTTGAACAAAACGGTATTACCATTGTATATTCGGAAACGGAAAATGACAAAGACCTTACCGCTCTTTACAAAAGCATTGGTGACGTTGCCGTTGACGACCCGGTAAAAATGTACCTTAAAGATATCGGTCAGGTGCCATTGCTTTCCGCTGAAGAAGAACCTGAAATTGCCAAGCGCATTTTGGAAGGTGACGAAGAAGCAAAAAGACATCTCTCCGAAGCCAACCTTCGTTTGGTTGTTGCTATTGCAAAGCGCTATGTTGGGCGTGGAATGTCCTTTTTGGACCTTATTCAGGAAGGTAATATGGGGCTGATGAAAGCGGTGGAAAAGTTTGACTACACCAAAGGTTTCAAGTTTAGTACCTACGCAACATGGTGGATTCGTCAAGCTATTACCCGTGCCATTGCCGACCAGGCACGCACAATTCGTATTCCGGTACATATGGTAGAAACAATCAACCGTCAGGTGCGGGCTCAACGTGCCCTTTCGCAAGATTTGGGACGTGAACCTACCCCGGAGGAAATTGCCGATTATATGGGCATTACCGTGGAAAAGGTTATTGAAATTCAAAAAATAGCGCAAGACCCGGTAAGTCTGGAAACGCCAATAGGCGAAGAAGAAGACAGCCACCTTGTAGATTTTATTCAGGATACAACTTCGCCGGCTCCGGATAGCAGTGCCGCCCAGACTATGCTTCGTGAGCAAATAGCCGCTGCATTGCAAAAACTTTCCCCGCGTGAAGCGCAGGTTATTCGCCTCCGTTACGGCCTTATTGACGGCAAAATTCGTACTTTGGAAGAAGTCGGCAAAGAGTTTAACGTTACCCGTGAACGTATCCGTCAAATAGAAGCCAAGGCACTTCGCAAACTACGCAGTCCTACAAAATCCAAAAAACTGCGTGACTACCTTGATGCATGAGTAAGCGCATTCAAAAAATTGTTTCCGCATTGCGCCAATGCAATACGCTTGCCGATGTTGGTTGTGACCACGGCTATGTTGGGCTTACGGCACTGACAAACGGCATTGCAAAAAAGGTTATTTTTATTGACGTCTCACTGCCAAGTTTGCAAAAAGCAAAGGCAAATTGTCCCGAAAACCTGCATACGTGTGCCACTTTTATGAATATTGACGGCTTGCAGGACGTAACTGCCGACCAAGCTGTTATTGCGGGTATGGGCGGTCTGGAAACAATAAATATTTTGCAAAATGCACATACGTTACCGTCATTGTTGGTGCTTCAACCAATGCGAAATGTCAGTGACGTGCGTACCTGTCTTGCCAAAAACTACGTTATTTTGACGGATGAAAAGTTTTTTGACGGCAAGTATTACGACCTTATTGTTGCGCAAAAGCAAAACGGTGGAGAGCACCTTTCCGCCGATGAACTTGCTTACGGCAAAACCAACTTGCAAAGTCCCTCTGCTGACTTTGTAAACTATCTCAAACAAGAACGACAAACGCTTGACAACGTTTACAGCTTGTGCAAGGACCAATCTGTTCTTGCACGTCTTAAAGATGTTGAACGCATTTTGCAGGCGTTAAAGGAGAATAAAAAATGATTTCACAAGAAATTTTAGAGTATCAATCACTTGACGGCGAACTTACCCGTATTGAAAAAGATTTGCGTAAAAACGAAAATTATGTAAAATCCAGAAAATACAAAGCCCTTTGGAGAGAAATTGACGAAAGTCTATCCGTTTTGGATGCACGCACTGCAGATTTGCACAACCAACTTGTTCAGGCGCACCAAACGGTGGAAAAACTTTCCGCTTCCGTTGAAGAATACTCCAAAGAAATTGAAAACGTGCAGGACGATGACGAACTTAACTACATAAGCAAAAAACTTAATGCACAAATGGAACTTTTGGCTTCTGCTGAAAAGGATGTTAAACGCATTGTGAAGGAAGCGGAAGAAATTGCCAAAACTTTTAGCGAAAACAGTGCAAAAATACCTAAAATAGTAAATGCAGTAAGTGCATGTGATGCCGAATTTAAAAAGGCGACGGAATCTGTTAAGCCACGTGTCGCCGAAATTAAAAAGCGTCAACTTGCATTGCAATCGCAAATAGATAAAACTCTTTTGGAAGGCTATCTAAAAAAGCACGAACAGGTGCACCCGGTGTTTGTTCCGTTAAAGGGCGAAAACATTTGCGGTGGTTGTCAGATGGATATGCCACTTGCCGTTGTTACGTCCGGTTTTGAACAAAAAGGCTATGTTGTGTGCGAACATTGCGGAAGAATTATTTACAAAAATTAAAATACAAATATATTAACTACGAACAAAGTACAGGGGAACTCTGCTTTGTCGTACCAACCAAGCGTAGCGCACAAATTGGTTCCCGACAAATTGTTTTTCTTTGTTGGAATAAATGTGTGACTTGCTGATATGGCGGAAAATTTTCTGCTTGCTCGGAAATTACAAAATCGCAGTAAGGCAGTAACAGTTCTGCGCAGGCTGAGTGCGACATAACAGAAGCCCTTGTCAGAGTTAAATAGTTTACGACTAAAAAAGCGTTTGAACAACATGTTCAAACGCTTTTTGTTTGCTATTTTGTTCCGAACAGTCTGTCGCCGGCATCTCCAAGACCCGGCAAAATGTAACAGTTTTCGTTAAGGCATCTGTCTACCGTAGCACAGTATATTTGTACGTCGGGGTGGGCTTTGTGCAAAGCCTCAATACCTTCAGGCGCAGCTATTATGTGCATACACTTAATATGTTTTGCACCTTGTTTTTTTAGTAGACTTACCGTTGCAATTGCGCTACCGCCGGTAGCAAGCATAGGGTCAAGCACAATGCAAATTTTATCTTCAATGCCAAACGGTAGTTTGCTGTAGTATTGGTGTGGAAGTGCCGTTTCTTCATCACGGTACATACCAATGTGTCCCACTTTTGCCGTAGGAAAAAGTGTATGTACGCCGTTTACCATGCCCAATCCCGCCCGTAAAATAGGAATAATTGCAATGGTGTTTTCCTTTATTACCATTTGCTTGGTTTTTTCCAAAGGTGTTTCCACCTCTATTTCTTGTGTGGGAATATCCTTAAATGCTTCGTAAGTAAGCAACGTTGCAATTTCTTCAACAAGTTCTCTGAATTGTTTTGTGTTGGTGTTTTTATCTCTTAAAATAGCAGTTTTGTGCGAGATAAGCGGATGGTTGATAACGGTAACGTTTTCCATTTTGTTCTCCTCTAAAAAAATAGTACAAACCCAACTGCAAAGTTGAGTGTACTATTTTGTGTTTTAGCCTTGCAGGCCTTCTGCCTGGCGTACCATATTTTCTATTACAACGTCGTAAACATCGCCAAGAGTGGCGCAGTATTCCAATACCTTCCATGGAGTATTGGTGTGAAAATGCAATTTTATCAGTTCGTCATCACCTACAACCAGCAGGCAATCACCTTCAATGTTCTCCGTAATGTATTTTCTGATGCTTACGTCACTAAGGTTTGTACCTTCAACAAGCAGTTGAGTATCGTAAGTGTAGTTTATTTCTTCATCCAATTCCATTTTTTATCTCCTTTGTAGTTACTTTTTATATTTTATCACCAAAAGCAGTGTTTGTCAACGCAAAAAATAAATTGATATTGTTGTTATAATTGACATTATTCGCCATTTTTTGTACAATAAAGATACTATGATAAAAAAATTTATAAAATATTACAAACCGCATAAAAAACTTTTTGCTATAGATATGCTTTGTGCATTTGTGGTTTCAGTGTGCAATTTGTTTTATCCACGTATTGCAGGTAAAATTACCGGTGCAATAAGTGAAAGTGCAAAAGACCCGTCCCTTGCCGTTACGTGGCAGTTTGTGGTAACGTGGTGCGCCGTTTTGTTGGGAATATTTATTCTGAAAGCAGTGCTAAACTATGTTATTCAGTATTGGGGACACGTTATGGGTGTTCGCATACAGGGTGATATGCGCCGTGATTTGTTTGAACATCTGGAAAAACTGCCGTTTTCGTACTTTGATAACAACAAAACCGGCACAATTATGTCACGCCTTATCAACGACCTGATGGAAATAAGTGAGCTTGCTCACCACGGGCCGGAAGATGTGTTTCTTTCAGGCGCTACGCTTGTTGGTGCAGTGGTAATGATTTACACAATAAATCCGTGGCTGGCGGTAATAGCACTGGTTACAATACCGCTTATGTGTTGGTTTACCGTAAAACAACGTTTGCGTATGGAAGACAGTTTTACCGCAATGCGCAAGCAAACCGGTGAAATAAACGCCAATATAGAAAGCGCCGTTTCCGGAGTGCGTGTTTCACGTGCTTATTCTGCTGAAGACCACGAGATGGAAAAGTTTGAAGAACGCAACATAGCTTTTCAAAAGGCACGCAACACAGCTTACAAAAGTATGAGTGTTTTCAATACCGGTATGGGCTTTTTTACCGATATATTGTACCTTGTGGCACTGTGCTCGGGCGCACTGTTTTACCTCTTCGGTAAAATACAAATAGGCGATTTTACCTCGTATATTTTGTATATTTCCAGCGTTATTGCTCCAATACGTACAATGACTGCAATTTTTGAAAGCATTCAAAGCGGTTCAACCGGTTTCAAGCGCTTTACGGAAATTATGGAACTTGATGTGGAACAGGAAAACGAAGATGCAGTTGACGTAGGCAAGTTAAAAGGCAACATAGCTTTTAACAATGTAACTTTTAGCTACCACTCTAACGGAGACGACACCAACATTCTGGAAAATCTTTCTTTTTCTGTAGGTGAAGGCAAAACGGTTGCGTTGGTAGGTCAAAGCGGTGGCGGAAAAACCACAATTTGCCACCTGATTCCACGTTTTTATGAAATTGACGGTGGCGCAATAACAATTGACGGTGTGGATATCCGCAACATGACGAGAAGTTCTTTGCGCAGAAACATTGGCATTGTTCAGCAAGATGTTTTTATTTTTGGCGGAACCGTTCGTGATAACATTGCTTACGGCAAAACCGATGCCACAGATGAAGAAATAATAGAAGCAGCCAAAAACGCCAAAATACACGATTACGTTATGAGTTTGCCAAACGGCTACCTTACCGAAGTCGGCGAACGTGGCGTAAAACTTTCCGGTGGTCAAAAACAACGTTTATCAATTGCCCGTGCTTTTCTGAAAAATCCGCCTATTCTTATTCTTGATGAGGCCACCAGCGCACTTGATAACGTTACCGAATTGCAAATACAAGATGCACTTGACAGTTTGTCCGTTGGCAGAACTACTTTGGTTGTTGCGCATCGCCTTTCCACAGTAAAACACGCAGACGAGATTATTGTTGTTACTGCTGACGGTGTTGCCGAACGTGGCACGCACGAAATGTTGCTCGCTAAAAACGGCATTTATGCAGATTTATATCAAAAACAGTTTAAAAACGCTTAATAACCAATAAAGGCACTTTAACAAAGTGCCTTTTTGTGTGTATTTTGCAACAAAATGTATTTTTTTGCAATTCTCTTTACTTACGGCGTACATTGTGGTACAATAACAACGTAAACATTTTTGGGAACGGTAGGCTGGGCCACTGTATCAAGGAGAAAAATGTCAGTAATCAATTTTGATAATGTCAGTTATTTTTACAAAGTGTACAACGACGACGGAACAATAGGGCGTTCTGTCGGCGTTCAAAATGTTACCCTCGCAATAGACGAGGGTTCTTTTGTTGCGTTGGTGGGGCACAACGGTTCCGGCAAAAGCACCCTTTCCAAACTTATTAACGGTTTGTTGCTTCCTACTGAAGGCAATGTCACCGTTTACGGAATGGACACCGCCGACAAAAACAATTTGTTTGAAATCCGTAAAAACGTAGG
>JAZLJV010000069.1:0-5815 GCA_045618025.1 Clostridia bacterium | reverse complement strand
GCATATTTTGTTATAATATCAAAAAAAATAAGTAAGCTGTTTCATTTATGTTTTGAGTTGTGCATAAAAAATTCAGGACATTTTTATGAAGTGTTTTTTGTATACTTGTACTGTTTGTAAAAAAGCTGTTTTTTGCGGTGTAAATGTTGTTTTTTGCAGGGATGTGTGCTATTTTGGTGAAAAACAACAAAAATGCGAAAAAAAGCATAAAAGATTGTTGAAAATGCTTGCAAAAATAGTTAATGCACTGTATAATAGCTATATATATTACTAGTGGAATAGTTTTTACTTGATTTAGTGGACATTCTGCAACACCGAATATACCGAAAACAACAGCATGTGGCGACATTTGCTGAAAATATATACAGAATTTTAATTTTACTTTTTACTTGACTTTTAAGCGGTAGTTTTTTGATTACTTGCTTTAAATATAAATTGGAGGAAGAATTTATGGGATCTGTTGGCGTTACCATAGGGTTGGCACTCGGTATTATTTTTGCGGTTTTGCTGATTGTCCTTTTGATTTGGCTGAGACTTTGCTTGGTCATCGTAAAGGAAGGAACCAAAAAAGTAGTAGAGCGTTTTGGGGTTTATAGAAGAACCCTTGACGAAGGTATTCACTTTATTTTTAAACCTTTTGACAGGATTGCACTTAATCCATGGAGTGCTATGCCTGATGAAACTTTTGAGCTTTTGCAGAAGTGGGATATGGAGAATAACTCTTCGGCTTATAACATGCTTAGCAATGAGGAATACGAATTGATGGAAAGAAGAATTTCCGACATCAAGGCAAGCCTCGGCGAAGCAAAAAGTGAAGAAGAAAGAAAGTATTGGTTTGATTTGTTGCAATCGGAAAAGAACCGTTGGGACGAAAAGATTGAAGGTAGATTGGAAAAGCATTTGGGCTTGGATCAATACTACGATCTTGAAGAAGACGGTGAAGTTGAAGAACGATATCCGTCTACGGATATGGATGCAAAAGAATTGCGTCATGTAATTGCAGGTTCTGACAGTAACAAGTCCGCAAAACTCAGTAGTGCAAATGCAACAGGTAGATACCGCATTACACCTGCAGGCTATACCAGAAGTTTGGACACTCACGAAGCTATTGACTACATTGACATGCGTGAATGCTTTGTTGATATGGGCGAAAACCCTGTTATCACGTTGGACAACGCTTCTGTTGGTGTAAACACCTGCTTCTTCTACCAAGTTACAGACGTTTACCGTTACTACTACGGCGTAGATAAACCATTGGAAGCAATAAAGAAACTTACGTTGACCGCATTGAGAAATATGATCGGTTCTTTAACGTTGGAACAAACACTTATTTCACGTAAAGACGTAAACAAGCAACTTCGTGAAGCTTTGGATGAAGCTACCAACGGTTGGGGCATTAAAATTAACAGAGTTGAAATTGAAGAACTTAAGCTTTCAGATGACATCAAACAAGCAATGAACGATGTGCTGATTGCCGACAGAAGAAGACGTGTTAAAATTATTGATGCCGATGCAGAAGCTACATATTACCTTAAGTTGAAGGAAGCAGAAGCTGAAGGTTACTTGATGATTAAGGAAGCTGCTCCGGATGAAAGCGTACTTAGAATTAAGGGTTACGAGGCTATCAAACATCTTGCAGATGGTCAATCAACCAAGATATTTGTTCCGGGTAGTTTGAACAACATTGTTACGGGTTCTCACATTTTTGCCGATGCATTTGATGATGTAATTAACACCAACGGTGCAACAAAAAAGGAACCGGCTCCTCAAACTGAAGAGAGCGAAACAAAGTTGACTGCAACCGTTTCAGTACAAAGTGAAACGGCTGAGCCTGTTGAAGAAGAATGTTCAGAAAATGTTGGTGAGACTGTAGCTGTACAAGAAAATTGCTAAAGAGGTAAACAGCTATGTCATTTCTTGAGACCATTATAACAATGCTCACCGGGTGCGGTTGCTTCCTTGTGGGTGCCAGTCTGATGTCCAGAGGGTTTGTGCGCATTTGTCAAAGACCCGGTTCCAAGATTTTACGAATGTTCAGCCCAAAAAACTTGGGAGAAGGTATTCTTACCGGTGTGACACACAGCCTTATTGTGCAGTCATCCGCTTCTACTGCGGTTTTGTCCATCGGTTTGCTTAATGCAGGGGCAATAACTTTGCTACAAGCAACACCGATAATTATGGGCGCAAACATCGGAACAACGTTAACTGCATTTCTCGTTGCATTTTCCACAATAGGAAATATCAAACGTATTCTCAGCTTTTTTGTCTTTATTGGCGGAATAATGTTCCTTTCAAACAAAAAGACAATAAAAGTTGTCGGCGAAATTCTATCCGGTTTCGGGTTGGTTTTCGTTGGATTGGAAATGATGGATTTGTACGTTGACGATCCGCAAATAAGTAGTGCTCTGAAGAGTTTGTTCTTGTTGTCAGATAACTTCTTGTTGCTGATATTGTTCGGATGTCTGGTTACTGCGTTGTTTCAGTCATCATCCGTTACCACGTCAATTATGGTATTGATGGTAAGCGTTGGTGTTTTGCCACTTAGTTCTGCAATTTACATTGTTATGGGCGCAAATATCGGTACGTGTATTACGTCGTTGCTTGCGTCTAACGGTAGCAATGTAAACGCAAAACGCCTTGCCCTGATAAACGTGTTGTTTAACGTGTTTGGTGTGTTGATGTTCCTTGTGCTGATATGGGTTATCGGCGACAAGATGTTTGCATTTATTGATGGCATAAACACAGGAGAAGGAATGAAGTTGGCGCTTTTCCACCTGGTGTTCAACGTAGGAACTACTATTGTTTTGTTGCCATTTACCAAGCTTATTGTAAAGCTTGTAAAGAAGATGGTTACTTCAAAAGCCAGATGATTAGGGAGATATAAAAATGTTAGATTTTATTTGGATAATTTGGTTAATTGTTGTGGCTGTATGCTTGTGGCTTGATTTTATCAAGTCTTGGCGCAGAGGCCTGTGGTTTATGCAGGGCGCTTTGGTTGCTGCAGTTGCAGGCGCAGTTTGTTACTTTATTGGTATTGGGCCAGTAATTGGCTTGCTTGTTCAGGCGGGCGCATTCTTGCTGTTCTCGTTGCCGATGTTCTTTTTGGTTTCTCGTCGTAGAAAGAAGAAACATTTGCCACCAAGATACGACGTTAGAAGATTTATTGGTGCTACCTTTACTTTGGAAGAAGATTGCACTGCTTTGGAACCTTGCAGAGTTGCTTTGGAAGGCACCAGCGATGTTGACTGGGCAGTTGTACCTTACAACGAAGAAGCATTGCACAAAGGTGATATTGTTCGCATTGTAAAGTGCGAAGGCGTTGTTTTGTGCGCTGAAAGCGTTAAAACTGCCGAAGCAATGTCAAAAGCTGCCGCAAAACGTCAACAAAGAAAGGATAAGAAAGAACAAGCTAAGCTTGCAAGACAAGAAAAGAAAGAACAAGCTAAGCTTGCTAAGCAAGCAAAGGCTGAAGAGCCTGCACAACAACCTGCAGAAGTTGTTGCAGAACCTGCAGTAGTAGAAGAAGTAGCTGAACCGGATACAGAAACTTTGTCAACGGAAGCTACCGAAGAACCTGCAAGCGAAGCTGTAGCTACCGAAGTTGTTGCCGAAGAAGCTACCGAGCAGTGTGAAGAACCTGTTTGTGAAGAACCTGTTTGTGAAGAATCTGTTTGCGAAGAAACGCCTGCTGTTGAAGAAGCACCTGTGGTGTACACAACCAGATACAACAAGAGTTTCAGCGCAAAATTGATGCAAGCTCAGGAAGAAACAAAACAGTACTATTCCGAACTTAAAAATTGCATTCTTTCCTTTAAGCTTAAGAAAAAGACTGCAAGCGACAGACTTTCCTGGAGCCGTGAAACGTTCAGAATTGGTAGAAAACCTGTCATTGTTATGGCTATGAAGGGCAAAACTCTTTGCTTGTACATGGCTTTGGACCCTGAACTGTTTGTTGGCACCAAGTACGCTGTTGAAAACGTTTCTGACCACAAGTCTTTGGCTGAAACACCTCTTATGTACAAAATTAAGAGCAACAGAAGAAAGAAATATGCTATGGACCTTATTAAAACTGTTTTGATTGAAAACGGTTTGACGGAAACGGAAATTGAACAAGTTGATTATGCAAAGGATTTGCCGGAAAAATCAACTGAAGAATTGGTTGAACTTGGCCTTGTAAAAGTGGCAAAAGGCAACAATGTCGGTGAACTTTTCGGTAACGATTAATGCATGTAAACACAGCCCCTGCGGAGTAAAACCGTTGGGGCTGATTTTTTATTTTAGTTGTCTGTTGTTTATTAAGATTATTTATTTTGTACTTATTGTTTTTTGTTAAAGAGTTTTTTGTTCTGTTTTTAGTTTATTATCTTAAGGCTTTACGTTTTGTATATTTGTAAAGTACACGGGCAGTTTGTTATTGTGCTTTTAACCGCTGTTTTTTATTGCTGTCAGTCGCACTGTATATTATTTTCTCCGTTTTTTGTCAATTATTGTGCAAAAAATGCGTTGTTTGCAACGTTGTTAATGCTAAAATGTTGGGACAAAGGAGCGTTTTATGGCACGTAAAATTGTTGTAACAAGCGGAAAGGGCGGTGTAGGCAAAACTACCCTTACGGCAAATCTCGGTTTGGCTTTGGCAAAAAAATCACTCAGGGTTTGCCTTATTGACCTGGATATAGGCCTTAACAACCTTGATGTTGTTATGGGCATAGAAGACAAAGTGCTTTTTGATTTTATTGACGTAGTTGAAGGTAGGTGTCGGGCCACTCAGGCGCTTGTGCCTTGCAGTGATGAGCCTACACTTTACACAATGCCAAGTTGCCACCGTGCAAAAATACAAATATCTGCTGAGGCGGTCAAGCGTGTTCTCAGCCGTTTGGAGGACCTTTTTGACTATGTTCTTGTAGATTGTCCAGCAGGTATAGATAGCGGGTTCAGACGGGCAATAAGTGGTTGTACTGAAGCTATTGTTGTTGTAACGCCTCATCTTGCCACTGTTCGTGATGTTGCCAAAACCATAGATGCTTTGGACGATATGCTTGGTATCAGCGTTGTGGTAAACCGTGTACGTGGTGACTTGGTAAGCGCAGGGGAAATGCTTACTCCGTCTGAAGTTTTTGGTTTGCTTGGCTGTAATCCGTTGGGAATTATTCCCGATAATGACAAGGTTAACTGTTACGGCACTTTTGATTTTTTGCCGTTTGATATTCTTGCTGACAATTTGCATAACGGTGAAAAGGTTATGTACGACTGTGAGCAAAACTACCGTGGACTTTTTGGTAGGTTGAAAAGAAACCTGAAACGGAGCGTTTGAAATGAAGGTCAGCAATGTGTATATGCGTGCGCAGGAAGTGGTTCTAAACAGCAAATACAACCTGCATGGTATTGATATTTTCAGCAAGGAATTGACTCGTTTTCTTAACACGTATGGTAATTTTGAGGGTATAGCGGTATCATACAGTGATGATGGCAAGACGTTAGTGCTTACATTTACAGTAAAAAATTTTAACAGTACGCTTGCTGTTAAGGTCTAATTTTTATGTTGATTGCATAGTTTACAACAGCTTACAATTCGGGGGTAAACTATGGAACAATTCAACGAAACAAACAACGCATTTTGCAATGCTACTGAAAGCGACTGGCTGGACATTAGTTATGCCAACAATTATGTGGAAAAATCAACGGGAAAACTGAAACAGCGCTTCAAAAACCTTAAAAAACCGTTAAAAATTGCCATTGTGTCGGTACTTTCACTGGCTTTGTTGTGCGCACTTTTGCTAATAGATAACGGCGGAGTGCTTACTACGGCACGCTCTAC
>JAZLJV010000068.1:0-2381 GCA_045618025.1 Clostridia bacterium | reverse complement strand
CAATTTCGCTTGACCGCATGGAAAGTGCAGGCTACATTGTTCGCACACGTGATGCAACCAACGCACGTTGCAACCGTATTTCCGTAACGGAAAACGGCCAAAAAATGTACTTTGACGGCAAGGAATGTGTTGATTACCTTAACAAAAAAATGTTTGACGGTATGTCGCAAAGCGAAATAACCGCATTTGAACAGGTTCTTGATGGCATAATTTGCAATTTAACAGGTGATGAACAGTCTGCCGAGTTGTTTTTGCAATTGAAAAACAGTATTGAAACGGGGGTGAGCAAATGAACACTGTCAAGGAAAAACATCCGATAATTTCCTGCGTTAACGGTTACTGGCTACAGACAATTTTGTGCCCGTTGCTTATGATTGGGGAAGTTATTTTTGAAGTGCTTATTCCGTCTGTAATGGCGGAGATAATAAACAGTGTAAGCCAAGGCTGTGTGTCCCTTGCGGAAAAATTCTCCATTATGCAGTGGTTTTTCAGCGAAGGCGATGCGCTTTCAATGAGCTTTATTTTAACGGCAGGCGCAGTAATGATAGTAATGTCGCTGTTGTCACTTTCCTGCGGTGGTGTTGCTGCGTTTTTGGCATCTAAGGCAAGCGCAGGTTTTGCAAGAAATTTGCGTGCCAAAATATTTTACGCAATACAAAACTTTTCCTTTTACAACATAGATAAATTCAGCACGGCAAGTTTGGTTACACGTTGCACAACGGACGTAAACGCAGTGCAAAGTTGCTATATGCAACTTATTCGTATTGTTATTCGTGCACCTATAATGTTGGTGTTTGCCGTAATAATGGCAATAAGCAAATCTGCCGATTTATCGGTTATTTTTGCCGTAGCATTGCCGGTGTTGGTAGTGTTCTTTTTGTTGGTGTTTGGCAAGGCACATCCACGCTTTAAGGCTATGCTACAAAAATACGACGATATGAATGCCGGCGTGCAGGAAAACCTTATTGGTATGCGTGTTGTAAAAAGCTTTGTGCGTGAAGGTTACGAAAGAGAAAAATTTTGTGGCATTACCGATAACGTTATGCAGGCACAGTACAAGGCGGAAAGTTTGCTTGTGCTTATGATGCCTTTTATGCAACTTGTAATGTACGGTTGCAAATTGGCAATAGCCGCATTTGGCGGAAAAGACATTTTGGCAGGCAAGGTAGAAGTAGGTGACCTTTCGGCACTTATCAGCTATGCAATACAAATACTTTCGTCCCTTATGATGGTATCTATGATTGCGGTAACGTTTGTTATGAGCCGTGCTTCAGTTGCACGCATTAACGAATTGTTTAACGAGCAAATAGATATTGTTGGTGCCGATAATGACAACAAGGTAAAAAGCGGTTCAATAGCATTTAACAACGTAAACTTTTCGTACAAAAAGGATGCCACCGACTACATTCTTACAAATATCAATTTGCAAATTGACAGCGGTGAAACGGTTGGTATTATTGGTGGCACGGGTGAGGGTAAATCCAGCTTGGTGCAACTTATTCCCCGTTTGTATGATGTAAGCACAGGCGAAGTGCTTGTTGACGGCAGAAACGTAAAGGACTACAGTCTGAAAGAACTTCGTGACAGCGTTGCAATGGTTTTGCAAAAGAACGAACTGTTTAGCGGTACCATAAAGGAAAACTTGCTTTGGGGTAACATGCAAGCCACCGATGAAGATGTGGAAAAGGCGTGCCGTCAGGCACAGGCGTGGGATTTTATTCAATCCTTCCCTGACAAATTGCAAACGGACCTTGGTCAAGGTGGTGTAAATGTAAGCGGTGGACAAAAACAACGCTTGTGCATTGCACGTGCACTGCTGAAAAAGCCAAAAATACTGATTCTTGATGACAGCACCAGCGCAGTTGACACGGCAACGGACGAACAAATACGTAACGTGTTCAAAACGGAACTGCCATCGGTTACCAAAATTATTATTGCGCAACGTATTTCTTCCGTGGCAAATGCGGATAAAATTGTTGTATTGGATAAAGGCTGTATTTCCGACGTGGGCACTCACGAACAACTTCTTGAAAGAAGTGAAATTTATCGTGAAGTTTACCAATCGCAGGCAAAGGGGGTGGAAGAATAATGGCAGGTATGAAAATGAACGGTTCTTCCGCTATGAAAAACGGCTCGGCATCTTTTCAGGTACAGGATGCCGGCAAAACCATAAAACGTTTGTTCGGTTATTTTGGCAAATATAAGGCACGTGTTGTGCTTGTTGTTTTGCTTATTATTTTTACGTCGCTATGCAACGTTGTGGCAACTTACATGCTTCAGCCGGTGCTTAACGTGTTTGAAAGTTACACCCAAGGTACCGACTACGTTATGCGTGGGTTGGAAAAGGTTTTGTACAACATGTTTGCGGGCGGTAACGGCAT